>DYKH01000539.1 GCA_020722685.1 Caldithrix sp.
GGGGCAAGGGTGTATGCCCGGTTGCAAGCAGTGATTTCCACCTGCCGCAAGCAGGGGCGGGATATCTTTGCGACTTTGCGCGACCTCTTTGCCCATCAGCCGGTCTCCTTACTCGCAGAAAGGGTAGGTAGGTAGTTACGATATTCGGCCATTGTATCTAAAGGAGTTGAACCAATGGATCAGCAAAAAATGCAAGTAGTTGTTAAAGCGCTAGAGCGTTACTTTGAGCAAGCGCGACCCGATGACGATGCTTTCAACGCCATGATTAGCAGAAAGGACAGAGAACAATACGGTGGAGAAATGCTTTTACTAGGGCCAGCAGTCATCATTGATAATTTGCGCGAGGTGGTGAGGTCGCAAATGGTGTATGCTCTGTATAACGAGAAGGCAGCAGACAGAGATTTACAACTGATGGGATTGCGCCTTTTGATGTGCTATCGCAGCCTGGCAAAAGCTCAAGGAATGGGTGGGGTGACAGTGTTAACCACAGTTGGGTTGACCCTGGCAGATGAGGACGCCATTGCGCTTATGGCGTATGCCCTCGCTTCGCTTACTGAGGACTCGTCACTGGTGCGAATGGCGCTTGGGAGTGCAGTTCCGGTGCTTCGAGACGAGTTCAACAAGCGTCATGGAACGGGTTGCAAAGTAGCCCTGGCCTATGCTTTGTTGCGTCTGGGCTCCGGCGAGCCTTTCAAAAGTTTCGCCATACCCCACCTTGTTCCCGGAGAGCAGCAAAGATCCTTAGAGCATATGCTCGCTTCCAAAGGGGATAAAGAACAAAGATTTATCGAGTGGTTGGTCTTGGGCTCACTCATCATGGATATTGCTTCCGAGGGCTGCGCCATGCCCCATTGGAAGCGAGGGACATAAGAGGATGGGATAGCACTATGGACTCCAGCGATTTCTTGATGAACATGGCTGCCAACTTGGCCTATGATGTACTCAAAGCGGCTTTAGCCCGCCTGCGAGAAAGGGCCTTGGGAGATGAGGATCAACGGGTGTTGCAGCACGTTTATCAGCAGGCTTTTTACGAAATGCTGAAAGCCCTCCCCTCTTCTGTTTCGCAAGAAGAGTTAAGATACCATCTGGAAAGCTGGCTTCAACCATATTTTCGTGATGCCGAAATTTCCTCTTCCCTATTGGAAGTCGCTTTGGACAGAAAACCACTACCGATAGGTCAATTGGAAGAACGTTTTAAATCTCTCGGCTTTGATCCAAACACATCTCCCATCTCCCTGACAGCCATATTGACCAGCTTTTCCCAGGCGCTGGAAGCTGCTTTGAAGAGTGAAGCTGACCATACCGGCATCTTTGCGCCATGGGTTGTCCACAGATTGGACTACATAACGCATCAGTTGGAAGGGATTTCTCACAAGATGGATACTCTTCCTGCTCTGGAGACGGAAATCGAACGGATCACCGGCCAGCGGGTCGTAAACATCAGCGGAAGTGTGACCGAAAGCATCATTGTACTTGGTGATAACAATCATATCAGCCTGCGCGACAATGGCTTTCTGGCCCGCCGTTGGCAGGTCCTGCAAATGGATGATGCTGCCGTGCAGGAGGCTTATCGGGAAAAGGTAAGCCAACTCTACAACACCATTACCTTCCCCGTGGCAGGATTGGACCCAGGTGGAACTTTTGATGAACTCTATCAACCGCTCCGAATTTCGCGCGCTGCCGCCGATCCTCACTTCACTCCCTTGACCAGGCAACCGCCAATTGAGGCGGAAACCTTGATAGAGGAAATGGACGAGGCAGGCTATTCGGTTGTTTTGGGCGCCAATCTGGGTGCGGGCAAGACCACCACCTTGCAATACCTGGTGTGGTTGTATAGCTCCCGCCCGCCAGATCGCCTGCCATGGCGAATAGATGAACTTCTACCTTTCTATCTTACCGCCCGCGACCTGGCAAAAGCCTGGCAGGATGCATCCGATCAGTATGATGGATACGCTAAAGCCGTTGCTCGTTCGTCTGGATATATCCTCCTTGATCCGC
>DYKH01000136.1 GCA_020722685.1 Caldithrix sp.
TTAGTCGTCCGAGACAAAACTCGTCATCGGGCCAAGGCGCATCCGCGCGGTTGGTCATGGTTCCGGATCGTAGGTCACCCCCTCTGGCAGATGCAAAAAATCCTTGCGCATTTGGTCATACACGTCGCGTGTGTAAAGCACAGTTGTCTGGGTAGTGTGATCAATCTGCGGACACTCTTTCGCTGGGCGTCCGGCTGTCTGGCTTTTTGCTTCACTCCGCAGATGTTTCTCGAATTCCCCTTGGTGCAAAAAGACACTGTTGCAGGCACGACAACGGTACTGGGTGCCGGTGAACTGCTCGATGGCGAAGGGCACGCCCTGGTATTTGCGAAAGCGGGCTTTGATCTTTGGCATTGATGACTCTTCCAATTTCACTCGTTTCATCACATTGCTGTGTTGACTTTTCAGCGCTGTAATGAAAACTTTTCACCCAGAAAAATCTCACGCGCCTTTTCATCGCCGGCAATGGTGAGCGAATCTCCTTCGATCAGAATTGTGCCGTCGTAGATGATATAGGCGCGGTCGGTAATCGCCAGCGTCTCGTGCACGTTGTGATCGGTGATCAGCACGCCGATGTTTTTCTGCTTCAGCCTCGCCACGATGTTTTGGATGTCCTCAACCGCAATCGGATCGATGCCGGCAAACGGCTCATCGAGCAGCATAAACGTGGGATTACGGACCAAGGCACGCGTCACTTCCACGCGCCGACGCTCGCCGCCGGAGAGTTGATGGGCTTTGCTCTTACGAATCGGAGTGAGATTCAGCTCTTGGAGCAGTTGTTCGAGTCGCTCTCGGCGCCGGCGTCGATCCAAGGGCAGCGTTTCCAGAATAGATAGCAGATTCTCTTCAACCGTGAGGCCGCGAAAGACGGAGGACTCTTGCGGCAGGTAGGATATGCCCAGTCGCGCACGTTGGTACATCGGCCAGTTAGTAATGATTTGGTCGTCAAAGATCACATCGCCACTGGCAGCGCGAACCTGACCGGTGAGCAGATGAAAAGTGGTCGTCTTGCCGGCGCCATTGGGGCCGAGCAGGCCGACGATCTCACCTTGTCGCACTGACAGACTGACGTCATTGACCACGCTGCGGCCGCCATATTTTTTCGACAGTCCTTCGCCGCGCAGGGTGTGCCCATACCTTCCATCACCCCCAACCAGCGCAGGCTGAACCTTACTTTTCACCGCGGGCGGTCGCAGCAATGTTTTCAAGGACATCGATTACAGCCTGAATTTGTTCATCTAAAATGGGCTTGGTGGCTTCCGGTACTTCTCCGTAACCACGCATTGGCTCGGATTTGCAATCCTCCAAAATTTCCCACAAGCTCGAGACACCCACTTGAATCGCCCACGACGGGTCGCGTTGCTTTTGCATAGGAATGTCAAACAGTCTGCAAAAAGCCTGTAACTGATGCCTGGCAGAATTGATTCTTCTGGTGAGCTGTTGTGCGCGTTCCGCATCAATCTGCGGCTGAGCAGAGTGAGCATCGTCGGCAATGAGCCGGACAAACTCATCCAAAGCCCGCTGCACGCTCTGCATGGCAGCGGCAAGGGCGCGGCGGTGATTGGCATTGATTGCTACACCGTTCATATTCGAGGATGATGGATTCATGCTTTCCAAGAAACGTTTGCAGTTGAGACGGAAATGAGTTATTTCTTTTGAGCATGCTTGAAAGCGCTCAATCCAGCAAATTGCGCTTGTTCTCCCAGCTCCTTTTCGATGCGCAGAAGCTGATTGTATTTGGCGATGCGCTCGCTGCGACAAGCGGAGCCGGTTTTCAAATGGCCGGCACCGACAGCCACCGTCAAATCCGCCAGAGTGGTGTCCTCGGTTTCGCCGGAACGATGCGAGACAAAGCAGTTGTAATTCGCGCTGCGCGCCAGCTCGATGGTCTCCAAGGTTTCAGTGATGGTGCCGATCTGGTTCATCTTGATGAGAATGGCGTTGGCCACTCCATGCTCGATGCCTTGGGCTAAAATGCGCGGATTGGTGCAAAAGATGTCATCGCCGACCAGCTCGATTTTCTGTCCCAATTCTGCAGTCAGCATCTGCCATCCCGGCCAGTCATTTTCGGCCATGCCGTCTTCGATTAAAATGATAGGATACTGACGCACCCAATCGCTCCACAACTTGACCATGTCTTCCGGACTTTTCTTGGAGTGATCCGATTTGAAATAAACATAGCCATCTTTCTCCCACATTTCGCTGGCAGCCGGATCAAGGCAGATGGAAACCTCATTGCCGGGCGCGTAACCCGACGCCGTGATCGCCTCTAAAATGACCTCCACCGCCTCGACATTGCTCTTCAGATTCGGGGCAAAACCGCCTTCGTCACCCACACCGGTGCTGTAGCCTTTCTTTTTGAGAATGGCCTTCAAGGCATGAAACACCTCGACGCCCATGCGCAAGGCTTCGGCAAAACTGGGCGCGCCGTGGGGTGCAATCATGAACTCTTGAAAGTCAACATTGTTGTCCGCATGTTTGCCGCCGTTCAAAATGTTCATGCACGGAACCGGCAGAAGGTGGGCATTGGCGCCGCCAAGATATTTGTAAAGGGGCAATCCGACCGCGTTAGCAGCCGCGCGCGCCACCGCCATTGATACCGACAGGATGGCATTAGCGCCTAATTTCTCCTTGTTGGGCGTGCCATCCAACTCGATCATTGTTTGATCAATTCGGCGTTGGTCACGGACATCCAGCCCGGCTAATTTGGGAGCTATGATTTGGTTGACATTCTGGACGGCTTTTAGCACGCCCTTGCCGTTGTAGCGTTTTTTGTCGCCGTCACGCAATTCCACGGCTTCGCGCTCTCCGGTCGAGGCTCCAGATGGCACGATGGCGCGGGCGGCAATACCATTTGCCAAATAAACTGTGGCTTCAACGGTTGGGTTGCCTCGGGAATCCAAAACTTCCTGTGCTGTGATAGCAGATATCTTTTCCATGATGTTTTCTCCTGTTTTTGATTTTCATTTTTGCTTTGTTAGAACGACTCTCAGTGCATCAACAATCTTGTTCTCCAGCGGCGCTTTCTCCAATCGCGCAATAGTGGCGGAGACGTCATACGAAACCCTTTTCAAGGTCAGTTGATCATCTCGCCAGAGGGCGTAGCAAGCCTCACCGCCGTGATCTCGCGCCAAACCGACGCTGCCCGGATTGCAGAATATTTTGCCTTTGACTTCGCGTAAGAACGGCAGATGAGTATGGCCGAGAAGGATCACGTCGGCGTCAATACGCGCACAGGCTGCGATCACTTCATCAGCATTCAGGTAGCGGCTTAGCTCGCCGTTGGGTGACGCATGCGCCAGCCAGAAGCGTTTGCCATCAGCGACAGTGCTCTGGATGATCGGCATGCGACGCAGGAAATGGAGATCATTCTCTGCCATCAGTGTTCGATGCCATTGCCGAGTTGCCACTGACATCGCATGAAAATCGCCTCGACAGCCGCAATCTACGTCATAAGCAAGCGCGTGATCGTGATTGCCGCGTACGTAAAAGTCGGCATTTCGGCTGACAAAGTCGAGACAAGACTTTGGCTCCGGGCCGTAGTCGACCACGTCGCCAAGAAAAAACAGCGCATCCCAATTTGACTCGGCTGTTAGCACAGCCTCAAGCGCTGGAAGGTTGCCATGAATGTCCGAAAGAATTAGGATTTTCACACTAAGCGCAGCCCTTTCATCATCGAGTTCTGATGCACACTTTCTTCAGTGGAGGCAGACATGCTTCCGGGAAATACGGGCTTTGGTAAGCAAGGCTAGAATAGCTTCCCGCCATGCTTAAAGGCCCTGCCATTGTTGAATTGCATTTTGGCAACGATTGCCTCCTCGACATGGAGATTCTTAGCAGCCGACAAATCCATGATGCGGATGATGCAGTCTGCAAGCTCTGCTTCCAATGCGGAAAATTGCGGAATCTTGTCATCCTGCGGATTGCCGTGTCTTGCCGCCTCAAGGGCCTCTGAAAGCTCAGAATGCATTAGAGCGATCATTTCACCCAGATTCCGTTCACAATCCCACCAGCCCTTTTCTTTTGCGGTTTCATGTACGAGGCTGGAAACGCGATTAAAAGCAGAAACAAACTCGGCTGCTAATTCACTACCGCACATAGCCGAGGGAGTTGCACATTCTTGACAATCGCTCATTATGCACCTTAATTTTTCGCATATTTCGACTGAGAATAGACGCTAAAATTATCCTTCATCACTCAATCCACCTTCCCGTGATTTTATTTTGATCAGTTTTTCCGGCTTTGGTAAAAGATGTCGGGGTAAAAAAGCCATCCCGGCGATGAGCGTCGGAATGACAGCGCTGGCGATAACCACAGCTACGAGAAAGGAGTATTGCGCTTGCGTTATGATACCATGACTAAAACCATACAATGCTGAAATGGTGCCAAATGTCAATCCTGTGGACATCAGCAGAGTATAGTACCATCGTTCATCGCGTTGGCGACGGAACAATCTGATGAATGGGTAAAGGCCAAAAATTTTCGACAGTACTTTTCCCGCCAGCAAAATTAGAAAAATGAATGGCGCTGAAATCAGAGCCGGTAGAGAAACGAGCGTTCCGGCTCGCAGAAAGTAGAATGGCGTAAGAAATCCTACAGTCAAAGTCCGCAAGCGCCGAATCCAGAAAGTATCGCGCGCCGCACTTTCGGCCAAAACCATACCCACAATATACGCCGGAAGCACTGCTTCACTCCCGGACCATAGTGCCAAAACGCCTAATCCAAAGAGGACAAGCATGACCCACTTGGTTCTAATCGCGGCGGTACGGTTTGCATAAATACGGGTAATGAAATGGGTGACGGCCGGCAGAAGCGCCAGCACAGCCGCGCTCACGATGACAAAGACGATGGTCTTGTAGGTGAATGGGGCAAACAGCAATCCGAGAGCTATGACGGTTCCCAGGTCATTGACAAAACATGCTCCTAAAATGCCCTTGCCGAACTGGGTCGTATTGAGGCCGGTCTCCAACATGACGGCATAGACAACTGCCATCGAGGTAGTGGAGAGGGCAACGCCTGCCAGCAAGCTGGCATGCAGGCTCCAGCCCAGCGCATAGTAGGCGAGAGCCGCGCAGCCTAAAAATGGTGCTAAGAAACCAACCAGACCAACAACAGTGACCTCTTTCAATTTCTTTCGCATCACAACTGGGTCGAGCTCTGCGCCGGCCAAAAATGTGAGCAGGACAGCTCCGGAAGAGGCCAGAAAACGAAGCCATTCCTGGCTGGATCCCAAAGCTTCAGCTTTGCCAAGTGATGCTGCCAAGGCCGCGGCAGTTACGCCCACACAGATTTCCACCAATGCAATGGATATACGCAGGTGAAAAGCCACGACTGCCGAAACAACAGCCAGTCCGAGCCACAAGGAAGCGATTAAGAATGTTTGCTCCAAATAATATCTCCTTTTCGAGGTTTTATAGTTAAAATCGTCAGCAGCCACCATGGCTGATACCGGCGGACTCCATCATTGAGTGACCTACCTGTTTGCCATGAACAGGATGTGCCGTTTTCTTCAGCAGTACCTGATTCAGGTCAATTGCCCGACAAAGAGCATTACTGCCCGCTTCCACGAGTCTGCCTCTTCAGGCGAAAGACCTTCCTCTTGAAAGCGGTAATCCTGCTTACGGATAAATTCGGACAACTCGCGGTAAAGCTTTTCCATTTTTGTCTGCTGAATTTCCAAAAATTGCTTTTGATAGGATTTATCCCTAAGCTGCTCTAAAATTCGCGCACAATGCGATAAGCACAGCGGCGCCGCAGTTTGAAGTGCGGCCTGAAAGTCCCGATCGCGAAAATAGCTATGGAAAAGATAGGCAGCCCGCTTTTCTACGTCCTGCACAAGTCTGCAAGCAGGACATGGCGACTCCGCTTTTATGAGAGTCTCTTTCCGTGTAGGGAAATCTGCCATAAGGGTGTGTAGCAAGTCTTGATAAATAAGACCAACACCCAAAGCATCGCCGACCTTGATAAAGCAGGCGGCATGCGCTGGGCAAAAACCGAGCGAACGACGCAAATCGCTTCGCACCTCGGGATCGTTGACATGTTCGTAAAGAAGGCTGTCCAGATAACGATAAATTGCTTTGTCAATCCAACTGCACAGAGGGCAGCCTTTCTCCCTAAAGCAATCGAGCAAGTTGTAATAACTCGTGAACTTTTCCGGGTGCTTGGTCATGTTGCCGTACCTGATCTCCGTTTCAGTTGTTCATAGAAAAGTGACCCGCTTATAATGGCAAGAAGCACTGCAAATGTTTGGATTTCCCCCAAGGCAAATCCCGCGGCACCAACCAACAATTTTGCGCCTATGAATAAGATGAGCAGATAGGCCGTCGTGCGCAATATTGGAAAGGTGTTCAGCCAGCGCAAGGAAACGCCTGCTAAAAACCGCATCGCAATAATTGAAATACACACGCCGGCAATCACGATCCACGTTTCGCGTGACAATGCGACCGTGGCCAAGATGTTGTCGAGCGAAAACGTAAAGTCGAGCCATTCGACCAGCGCAACCGTCGGCCAAAATCCTCGGATGCGGCGTGGCGCCGTGGCGGCATCGGGCGCTTCGGTTTTTGGGTACAAGTGCGAAATGGCGAGAGCAAGCAAGTACGCTCCACCCAGTAGCTTGAGCGGCCAGAAACCAATCAGCATAGAGGCGGCAAAGATGCTCGCACCGCGCATTGCGTACGCGCCCACTATTCCATACCGCAATGCCTTGGCCCGCTGCCTTTTCGGTAGATGTTCAACCATGACGGCCAGGACGAGCGCATTGTCTACCGAGAGTAGGCTATCGACCACGGCCACACTAAGCAGGGCGAATCCCGCGACAAAGATATTCGACAGCATCAATCTCTAATCCACTTGCCCAACCGGCAAAGATTTGTTTTGCGATGCTACAGTTCAGTCGTCTCTTTTGCTGGTTCGGTTTTGGAATGACGACAACTTGTGCAATCTCGACGCATAGGCAATGTTAGGCAATAAGGAAGTCACTTGCTCTCCCTTCCGACCAATCTGAATAGTGGAATAGAGGCGAGCTGCGCTGCTACCGAAAAGAGTACGAGCGCCGAGATGGAAACATCGTACAGAACGCCCATCAGCGCACTGCCTAAGAACCATGCAAATCCATAGCCAGCATTGAAAATCCCGTATCCGGCGCCACGTTTGTCCAAGGAAACCATTTCTGCCACGGCGGCCCGCATAATCGATTCCTGCGCACCCATGCCCACACCCCAAAGTACCATTCCTAACAAAGCCCAATAAAAGCCTCCCCAAAACACCAACGGACTAAAAAGTGCAGAAAGCAGGGCGGCCACAATCAAAACCAAGAGCCCTCTCCGATCAAAGAGACGACCGAAGAAAAGTGCTGCCAGTGCGTCAGCTCCCATCGCCACGGCATAAAAGGCTGGAATCCAGATTTTGGGAAACGTGGATGCCTTTTCGAAATGATAGGCGATTAAAGGAAAATCCGCATAACCAGCGGCTACGAATGCCACCGCCACAAGGTAGAGCCAAAAAACTCGGGGAAGACCTTTAGCTCTTAAGGGAGGCAAAGCTGCTTCCAAATCACGGGGACGCGGATAAAGCAGCCGCGCTGCTACGAGCACACTCAGCGCTATGCAAGCCGGCACCAGTAGGATAACGAAGCTATTCCGGTAACCGCTCTTGAAATAGAGAACAGCGGAGACGATAAGAGGGCCTAACATGGCGCCAATTTGATCCAAGGCCTCGTGCAGGCCAAACCCCCAGCCTCGCCCCATCTCCTTGGTTGCATGGGAGAGCATAGCATCTCGGGCAGGAGTGCGTATTGCTTTCCCCATGCGCTCTGCAATCATTAAAAAGGCTGCAATTTCCCACTTTCCTGCCAACGCCAATAGGGGAACTGCGGCCAAGTTCAACATGTATCCCAAAAGCGTAATAGCCCAATATTGGCCGGTTTTGTCGCTGATCAATCCAGAGATTAAACGCAGGCCATAGCCGACCAGCTCGCCAAATCCGGCAATGATGCCCACTGCTGTTGCACTGGCGCCAAGGAGGGCAAGAAATGGTCCAGTAATACTGCGAGCACCCTCGTAAGTCATATCCGCAAAGAGGCTCACCATACCGAGCAGGACGACGAACCTTAACGCTTTCACTCTTGAAACGCTCATGACTTTTCCTAAATATGATAGATAGTGCTTTGGTCGGCTTTTATGTTAGACATTATCTGCTCCATTCCTACTTGGGTGACATTCCCTTCATGCCAACCAGTTTTTCGATTCCTCGGGGCACAGCGTTTCGCGCTTCTACAGAGGTGTCCCAGAACCGCTTGGCAAAGACCTCTTTGAGTGATGGCAACAGCTTCTCAAAGCTATGTTGTTGGCACTCGAGCAAAAACAACTTGTCTGATTCGTCTCTTAACTGAGATATGACCATCTTATAATGAGGGATACAAAGGCCGTCAGACTTTGAATACAGACTGCGAAACTCCGCTGCGTGCAAGTCCTTCATAAGCTCAATGACAAGCCTTTCTTCCTCTTCATCAAGTATGCGGCAGGCAAGGCATGGCGATCCAAAATCTTCAATACCCATGGAGCTTGCCCGGAGAGTTTTCGCAAAGCATGCTTGCACCAAATTGGCGACAGTGCTAATCTTCGCTATTCGATAGAACTGCCACAGGTGATAGTTGCATAACCAAACTCGCTCACCTCGTTTAAGGCGACCTTCAAGACTTGCCTCT
This sequence comes from Caldithrix sp., assembly GCA_020722685.1. The sequence goes on from DYKH01000136.1 coordinate 8,705, forward strand.
TCATTGGACTGAAGTCGACACGTGAATTCAAACTCGGTCCGTTCAAGGATGAAACATATTGGACAATGGTTCTCTTTTAGTGCTTGTTGAAGCGAAATTGGACTGTCGTTAGGCATCTTGTTTACCATCGCGGAATTCATAAACCTTCCGACAGGAAGTCTTCAAGCCATCGTTTTACTTTGTGGAACATACATGGCCAGTACAAAATAAAAAAACTCCTACCACAAGATCCTCTTGTAGTAGGAGTTATCAGTCAAGAAAAGACACTTTCCAGCGAACTCCATCGCCGTGTTTTACAGGCAAAGTATAAGGAATCTTTTCCTAAAAGGCAAGCTCAAATTTTGCATTGACTTTTTGGGGAGACTCATTTAGAAGTGTCTGAAAGGGGTCAGTTTCTCTATTTTTCATTCCGGGCAGGAAAGCACTTGACTCTGGTGCAGCCCTTTGCTATACTATCGGCAAAATCAGTTGGGGGTGCAATTTGGTCACTGCGACAGCAAAGAACAAGAACGGCCCAGCAAAAGTCCCAAGGCAAAAAGCATTTCAGCATTAGCAAGCTCTTTTTCTCGGAGGCAGAAATATGTCTGTTCAGCCCAAATTTACTTTGCACCATATTGCTATCCGTCGGCCTTCAAACCGGCGCTCTGCTGGTTCAATTAAAAAGTAATCCTCTCACAAGCCAGGGCGCTCATGAGAGGATTTGAGAAAAGGAGGAAGTGCTGCTAATATATAAAAAAGCATATTAGCCTATGTGATCCGCAGGGAAGGAATGGCGCTTATGCTTCAGGCACGGTGACCCATTTGCCGTTGTTCGTGGAAGCCACGGCAGCATCCAGTACCTGCTGGCAGCGCAGACCGTCGTAAAAGTCGGCGTGCACGTTTTCGCCTTTGGCAATGGCGAGAAGCAGATCACCAATCTCATGAATAAAAGTGTGCTCCCAACCAATAATGTGACCCGGCGGCCACCACATATTCAAATAGGGATGAACACTCTCGGTAACGACAATGGTGCGGAACCCTTACTCTGCCGGCTCATCCTTGCGGGAATAGTATTCCAATTCATTCAGTCGTTCCAGATTGAAGATGAGCGAGCCCTCGCTGCCAAAGATCTCCAGTCGCAAATAGTTCTTTCGACCGGTAGCGAAGCGTGTCGCAAGGAAATTTCCCAAAGCGCCGCTGCGGAATTTTGCCAGCATGAAGAGCGCGTCATCGGCCGTCAGCGGGGCCTTGCCGCTTCCGTCCGCAAGCGGCCGCTCTTTCACGAATATCTCTTTCGCCGCAGTCACGGCTTCGATTTCGCCGACGAGGAAGCGGGCCAAGTGTACGGTGTCAGCATTCATGTCACCATGAGCTCCCGAGCCGCCACAACTGAAACCGTGGCAATTGAAAGAGAAAGAACGAGACGAATCATACAATGCTTCTCCCTTTACTTCCCACGGGTGTCTTGTCGCCAAAGGGCGTGAAATTGTCACGCCCGCAGACTTTACACGAAGCTGTTCTCCCAACCTGCTACAGCCTGTATTTGTCCTGAACTATTCGTTCGTCCGTCAAAGCCTCCTCCATGGTTGGAACACGGAACTCCCGCAGAACGTCCTTGACCTTGAGATCAGGGTCGAGATTCGCAATAATAATGAATCCGTTTGGATCCCAGACGCTGATTTTCAATCTACCGCGGTATTTGGCAAATATTTTCGGAAGCGCATCTCGCGTGGGCCAGGTGTCCACATTCCCTTTTCCCAAATTAATCAAAGGCCCAGGCATATCGCACAAAGATGTCGCTGGTCGCAATATCCTTACCGGACTTGTCAATAATGCGCGCATCCTCTCAGGTGCTGGAAACGATGTAGCGCTGATTCTCAAGGCATGGAAATTCAACATCCGGCCGCCAGATAATGTGGAAGAGAAGAAAATGATCTCCGCCCTCTACTTGCGAAAATTCTCCCAGCCGTCGAACCAGTTTGCATCATAACAAATTTGCAGACCGATCTTGCCAAAATCTGTCTCGATGACCGGCTGATCCAACGCTCCCGGGGTTGTGCCTCCGCCTTCAAAAGCGTCATTCGGAGGAACCTCCGATTTGGTCGGGTGCATTTTGTGATACGCCCCCGCTGCCGAACCTCTGCGATCTATAACCAGAGTGCTATTGTAAAAGCGACCCTCCCTTTTTGTGGCAATGGGGCAAACGACAAAGCAGCCGTTCTTCTTGGCGAATTCAGCAACCTTTGAGGCGCGCACTCCCAAGACACTTTCATCTTCGGCAAAATCGGGTAACGATTTGGCTGTCGTCTCCTTTCCACCCATGGACGAAATCAATTCCGGTAGACATATAACGTCGGGGTTCAATTCGGCGATTTCCTCCATTCTCTCTAGGGCATTTTCAGTCGCAAGCTCATAGTCGCGTTCTGCCGGAATTCTTTCAGGGCGACGGCCGCCATACAGACATCCCTTGGCAGTTTTTTCTTCCACTTTTCGCCCCACCTGCCGTGGAAGTCATGGCTCGGGAAATCCCCACCCTTCCGATTCCCATGCCCAGAGTGGTCTGGTTAAAAAACCTACGCCGTGACAGCGCTTTGTAATCTTTCACGATGTCACACTCCCGTTTAGATTTTAGATTTGCGATTGTGGATCCAAATTGTTACGTAAAATGGTTTCCCGCTCTGCTCACCTATGGTACATAATGACTGAAATGATTCCTCAGGCGTTTCCTAACTGGCAGCTACCCTATTTTTTGATCTCGAATTCGTCCACAAGTCTTCCGTCCAAGTCATAGCTGCGATAGAGCAAGCGATGGCCGCTAACCTGCACGTCCAAAATCTGGAAGGTCGAAGTATTGGTCAATCCTTTTTCGGTGTAATCGAAGGTCCCTTGCTCGTACATCTTGGTGCCGGAAACGGCTACGACGTAAATGGTTCCTTCTCTTGCCGAGGCAACCCGCTTGTTTTCTTTCATCGGATAGGTGCGCAGGTAGGCGTGATCATGTCCCTGCAGTACCATATCGACGTGGTGCTTGTCGAAAAGCGGCCGCCAGGCGTCGCGAATTCTGGCATTGTCCCTGCCCCTTGCGGAAGAATATATGGGATGGTGGAACATGACGAATTTCCAAACAGCGTTAGTGTTGGTCAGTTGTGCGTCAAGCCAGGGTGCTTGTTTTTGTGGGTCTTCATTGCTATCCAAGATGACGAACAGGGCGTTGCTGTATTCAAAGCTGTAGGCTCTCTCCGGTTCCAGCGTCTGCGGACCGTTGGTGGGCAAATGGAAGAGAGACAAATACAGCGTCGGATGACCGCCTTGGCACTCGTGATTGCCGATGGCCGGCATCAAGGGCTTTTTCGCAAAGACCGAGGAACCGTTGTAAAAAAGATCGTCCCAGTCATCGCGTTTGGCGCCACGATTGACGATGTCACCTGCCATGAGCACAAATGCCATGTCCGGGCGTTGCCGGTAGGCGTTCTGTATCAGTGTGCCCCAACGATCGAGGCCGTTTTGTGCATCTCCCAAATACATGAAGGTGAAAGGTACCACCCGGTCCGGCGCTGTCGTGAATTCGCCGAGGGCGCTCCAATTGCTATCGCTGGCGTCACCCACCGAGTAAACATACGTCGAACTGGGTCGCAAATTCTGCAAAGTGATGGAATGCCTGTGTACAATCCGATCGTTCACCAAGTCATCCGTTTCCAGCCTCTCGGTCGCGGCCTTGGTCTTCGCCGGCTCTTTTCGATGAAAAAACGTGTACTCTTCCTTCGGCTGATACATGACGAAGGCGTTGGCGACGGTCGTATCAGTCCTCCAAGTGATAGTTTGTGTCGTGCGTGGATCGCCCTCCCAGCTCAGCACAATTTGATCGGGCTGCGGTGTGCTGGGATAGCGGGTTGCGACCAATTCTCCCAATAACCTCGCCACATCCCTGTTGGCGCGAAGGGTCTGAATCAGCATGGTGCCGGCCAATTCCTGCGGAAAAGTCTCCAGAATTCCATCGTCATCGGCGTAATACTTCTGGCCCTGTCGAGCGGGAACAATCTTGTGTTGTCCGGGATAGACATTCTTTATTTCTACTGCTTTCTTGGCTCTTGACTTGACAAAGACCAGATAATGCTTACCGCCTCCTTCGATCGAATTGACTCCCAAACCCGTATTCCCAGCGGGAATGTCCTTTTGCCAAATTTCATAATCGCCGTCATGAGCCGTTTTCAGAATCAATGTCGACTGAGTAAAGCCCTGCTCCGGCAGCCAAAAGGGAGCGCGGTCGCCGGGACTGGCGGCAACGTAGATTGTCGCCGGTTGACTGAGCCGAAAAGTCAAGAATCCACTGCCGAGTATCTCTCGTTCTTCCGGCCGCAGCAATTGGAGGGCTGTATATTTGTTCAAGTTTCTAACTTGCTCAACACTCAGTTCCTGTTTGAACCGTTGGAGAATTCCGGCAACCGTATCATGAATGGAGGGCTGACTCCCTATGTGGGCGGAAGAAAGATCGAATACACCGGAAAAGAATAGGATTGAGATGACTGTCCAAAACTTTCGCATGCTTTCTCCTTGCATTGTAATTCATGGCAGTAACGCAGGGGTGGAGAAACTTTTCCTCACGCCCTTTGCATCGATCTGTTTCGTAATGATCAAGTACAGCGGGCAACTTCCCCAAGCGGACAAACTGTTAGCCGCTTTCGGCCGGATGGTTTGGCATGTTAATTTCGCACATTCGACTTACAGATGCAAATTAATTCTTGGCTTTTTTCACAAAACTGATTAAGTTATTTCTCACTACCGGACACTTTCCAAAAACCACTGAACTACACGGAGCGTCACGGATTT
>DYKH01000540.1 GCA_020722685.1 Caldithrix sp.
GCAACTTAGTGGAGACGATGCGCCAAATTGACCCACAGGCAACTGAGATCATGCTGCATCCGCCGCAGATCCAACCAGCGACTTGGATGAATTATGAAGCCACCCTGCTCGCCGCGCACGCGCCCCTAGTGTTTGGCAGCATTATTTTGCTGGTCTTCTATTGGCGCGCACTTTTGCGAACGCGTGAGTTGTACGCAGACGCGCGTGTGGTCGTGCGACAAGGGACAGACGAATATCTGTGGAATCAGTTGCAGATGCAGTCGGCGATACAGGGGATTCAACCTCCGCCGGGCACATGGTGGGGAAAAGCGACGTCGTGGGGTGTTCAGTGGCGGGTGGCGATAGGGCTGAGATTGAGGGGAGTGGCTGGATGGCTTGGCACGCATCCTTCACTCAACACTCGACGAAAGTGTTTAAGCGCGCCTCACACTATTTACGGGAATGATTGGGCAATCGGAGTAACTGCGGGGGTCACAGTTGTCTTGTTGAACCTGATCCTCGGTTCGCTTTTTCTATCGCGGTATGTCCGAGGTCCGAACAGTCAAGTTCCATTCATTATCGGCTTTCTTGCCATCTCGCTTTCATTGCTGCCAACGTTGTGCCAGTTTCCTGAACGCGCGCGCGAACAAGCACATCAAATTACGCGCGTCGTCGCGCTATTTACCACGATCAAACTCGTTCCGCAATATCTTGTCGGCGCAGGGCTGACCATCGCCCTGCTTGTTGATCCACAACTTATGGATCAAGCCGCATGGGTGCTGGTTGGGGGCGCGGGAACAGTGCCTGAATCATTAGGGGTTCCGGTAGGGTTTGTGTTGGAAATATTCGTCGTGCGCCCGGCCATTCTTTTTACGATTGGCATGCCCATCGTGCTCGTCCTTTGGCTGCGACTCGACGCGCACATCCGACGTCAACTACTGCACTGGTACAGTTTCCCTTGGATGATTCATCACCCAAGCCGAATGTTGTGGGGAACAACCATATTGCTTGCCATGATTCTTGGGTGGGTTGTCTTGCCAGTGCTTGATGCACTGACAATTCCCACAGCTCACGCTCTCTTCGACCCACTCTCAATGAGTGGAATGTTTCTTGGGATAGTGATGCTGATTATTGGCGCCGCTTTGCTCTACGTCGGAAATAGGCGATACTCCAGGCGCTGTCCAAGTTGTAACGCAACCGTTGAGGGAACATATTGTTTGGGTGCGAAATGCCCTGCGTGCAACACACTGTTTCACCCTAAACTCTGTCTGCCTGCATCATTCGATTTTCCCAATCTCCTTGATCGCAAGGGCAAGCAAGTGGACTGAGAACGCGATTCCCCCTGCACCTGCACATAGGAAAAGCAAACACATTGGAACGATAAGCACGATTTGTTCGCGGAGCGGCATTACATTCAGGCTCTCAAAGGTACGATAGCGCAGGGCCGAAACCATTAGCAACGCCGGGCAACTGAGCCATGCCAACCCAAGTGCGATCAGGCTTGCATCACGAAAAATCAGTAATAGCGTGATGCTGACAAGCATCGCGCAGAATGTAGCCACAAGCACCAACCCCACAATGACATTGAGATTCCGAATCAGAACTACCGGCGAATCCCACAAATCCCATTGCCACTGAAGCCACGCTTGCGATGCAATGTGCGTGATCACTAGTGCGCCGAAGCCACGCCACGTACTGAATACGTCGTACGCTGCAAGTGTCAACGTGATTGCGCACAGGGCTGTGATTCCAAGTCCTATCCAAACTGCAAGTGTATCCCGCTGATCTGATGGGATGATCCAAAAATAGAGGAGGGTGAGCGCAAAGACCGCGAGTGCAGCACGAAGCAAGATTCGGCGCATATGATTCCTCCCTTCATTCGGAAACTCGGTGGCATTGTATTGCATCGGCGAACGAAATCTCAGGAGAGATATGGGCTGACCATCACTGTATTGCTGACATACTACCGTATCTGCGAGTTTTTGTAAACGTTCGTTAAGACACTCCTGGGTTTGCAA
>DYKH01000137.1:0-10278 GCA_020722685.1 Caldithrix sp.
CAGGAATGCTTTTGGCCTTTCTTCGCCAATAGGTACGCATTTGCCGGATGAACCTTATCTTCTTTGCCCCATGCCCAATAGCTCTGTGCTCGTCACAAAGCTGAGGTCTTTATTAACGTATCAGCAGCATTTTTCTGCTTATGATAGAGCCCTCACTCTCAAGGCGAACCCAATAAAGTCCGCTTGCCAATTGCCGATTCTGATCCTCCTCGCCGGGCCATTGAACGTCGTATCTGCCGGCTTCTTTTTCTTCATCTACCAAACTGGATATCTCTTGACCGAACAGGTTAAAGATTTTTATTCTCACTTTTGTTCGCTTTGGCAATTCGTATTTGATGATTGTTGTCGCATTGAACGGATTCGGAAAGGTAGGTGCCAGCGCTAATGTGGTGGGCGGCTTTGAGTCCGATTCCTGGAAATGAACTTTCGTGCCGACGCCAAATCGCTCGACGCCAAACCAAGTCGTACGGTTTAGGTTTTGATCCAATGCGACCTCAAACGTCTGGCCTGTCACTGGGTGATAGGTTGTAAAGCTGCTTCCGGCTGCTCCTCGACTATTGAGTGGGTAAATTCTGATCGAATCCGCCAATATATGCAATCGCAGTGTGACCTTAGTAGGATAAAGCTGCGTCGGGGATGAGCCCCAATTGCTATGCACGGTAGATGTTCCATCCCAGATCATGTTGGTGTTTTGCGTTTTGGAGGCGAGGGTTAATAGCGAGCGATCCGCCATCGACAATGATTGCTCAGTTAGGGAAATCCAAGTAAGAGTGGCGAAATCTGAGGCAGAGATCAGTTGCAAGTCGCCAATGTTGTGACCGGGAAACTGAGCTAAAAAGCCTGTGAGGCCGATGAAACGCTCCGTCGCCGTTTGCAGCAAGCCATTCGTGTTCCAAACGATCTGGCCGGTGTCGGATGTGTATGGATTGCTCGGCTCAGCAGGCAGGGTATTTGCGTCAAAGGAGATCGCGCTCGAGAAAGACGCATTACGTAGGGCGTGCTGCAATGCCAGCATGCGGGGGAATATTTGCGGACCTCTCCAGTCGCCGGAATCTCTTTTGGGTAGGAGCAGAACGTCTTCCTGAGAAAAAGCCAAATCGAGCGTCTTTTGCGCTGGGGAAATGAAATGATCCCGGAACGCCCTGGCGCAAGCAGGCATCAAAGCCATCATGGCCGTGTTGCGATGGATATCGAAATAGCCGTCAATGCGATCGCTTTCCCAGTCGTTGACCGTGCTGCCGTAATCAAAGAACATAATGCCGTCGACATCGTGAAAGGAGGCGTAGCTGCACAAAAACAGCACGCCTTCGCTTTGATAGCGATTCGGGAAGGCATGGTTGTACTCGCTCACGGTGAACGGCTTGTTCTTGAAACCGACTCCTCCAAACAAAGCTGGGATGGTGCCGCCATCGGTAGCGCGCACCATGGGAGTATTATTGATCAGCCAATCTGTGCTGGACCAGGGGATGTTGGGAAATTGCGGATGATCCCAATAAGAGTGGTTATCGATATAGTCGCCATTGGATTGCACCGCCAAATCTGCCGGCCCCACATTCCAATTGGTGGTAACAATGGGCACTCGGACCTGCAAGACATTTTTGAGGTACCCAATCATTTCCGCGAAAAAGTCATCTTGCAGCTTGAGGTAGAAAGCGCTCATATCCATCACGCGGGCATCGGTAAAGGTAGCGCATGCGGAATAATCCATTCGCTGTACCGTCCGTTCTTCCAAAGACTCGCCCTCCATGAGACCTTTGATGGAACTGGGGGTGAAGTGAATTTCATCAAACCAATAGGTGCCCACGCTCTCCCCCAGAAGAAAGGAGAGCCGAGTCACTTGCTGGCAGGTCTCCGCCGCACGAAAGCTAAAAGAAAAGGTTTGCCATTGGGGCGTCAATAAAAAGCTGGCGCCGCCATAACGTGTCCAGGGACTGACCTCGCGCATCACGGATACGTAAATCGCACGGTTCTCGTTGGCTCGAGCAGCAAAAGTGACCGAGTACAGCGAATCCTTTTGGATAGTGGCGCCGACCTGCTTCCACTGGATGTGCCAGCCAATGCCATCCGTTTGAGTGACACTGACCCGGGCATAGAATTTACCCGCATAAGGATTGGCGACTTCCATCCCCATGCTCCCCCGGGCCGGATTGTGTTGTTCCAATTGCCAATAGGTGAAGATTGGATTGTGCTCAAAGCCGCCATCTTTCACCATCTCCATGCCGCTGCCATTTCGCGCTCCGACGTCCCAAGCTTGGCGCAGATTTTCGGTATTGCCATATTTGCTCGTCAGAAAATTTTGCCATAGCTCGTCAAGCTGCTTGCTATGGCGGGACATGATATTCCCACCTCGAGAAAAGGGCTTTAATTGACCATCGCGCCACATGCGATAAAGAGAATTCTCATTGGTGATCTCTACCATCGCCATAACCGGATCATTGGCCAAGCTAAGGCCGGTATACGGATTGACGTGAGTGAGAAGCTGTTGAGCGTATTCTTTGTACAATGGCAGAAGGTCGGGATCGAAAAAGCTCACTCCTTTACCAAAATCCCTAATCGAATCGGCATCGACAATACCATCTTCCATTTGCACGGTTCGGCTGACGTGCAGGTTCATGTTGAGGTACAGGCCGTTCTTTTTTAGCTCGGAGATGAATTTTTCCATTCGATCCAACGTGACCCGGTTTAAATGCCGGGTGTCCCGGCCCCATTCAAACAGACTTTCGCGGCTCCATGGATTATCCAAATGATGAAAGCGCACAAGATTAAAGCCCATTTTTCGCAGCCGACCGGCGATGAACCAAGCTTTGGCTGTGTTGGGAAATGCGCCGTCGGCTACTGCATTGACGCCCCAGAAACGAATGGGCTGCTTGTTGACGATTAAATGCCCGTCCGCGTCGATTTGCACGAAATCCTCCGCAGCGATGGCCTTGACGGGGAAACGCGGCAAAAAGCGCTGGCTGGTGGTATCGTCCGGCGGCAAGTAGAAATTAAAACCGCCGGGAAAATTTTGTGCTGATAGCCGGAAGGTAAAAATCAGCGGGCAAACAATGATAATGAGCTTTCTAATCATGGAGTTCATTTCTTCTAATTTTGAATAAGAGCACTGATGGTGCAGTTAAGCTCCCGAAATGATTGCGAGAAGATGCCCGGAAAATCCCTATACAAGAAAGTTAATGAGTGCTCTCGACAAGAATAACATAAGAAATGCCTGGCTTGGTTCGATCTCCTTTCCCGGTCGCCAGCACGACCTCGTTCTTGTCATCATTATCAGCATCTCCTACGGCCAACCAGGACGACTCTGCTTTGTCATCATGGAAATCCACCAAGAGAGACTTTTTAATATTGTTCGCGGATCGTACCTGATACATGAAAACATGCCCCAAATGCTTGCTGGTAATATTCTCCGACATCTCGTCTCCGCGGGTGGATAAAACCAACTCATTCTGGCCGTCGTTATCCGCATCCGCGATGGCCATCATCTTTTCAAAATAGGCCAAATCCAGTTCTTCATCTTCACGCGCAAAAGCGTAGATCGGTTCAGCAGATTCCGCGATGCGATAGCCCAGCACGGTCGCTTTGTTAATATCCTGCTTTCTTTTCCAGCCAATCACCAATTCATTCCGATTGTCGTTATCCACATCACCGATAATGGCTGAGGCATAGAAGCATTTTTGTCCATCGAACCCATCGATGACGATCCGAGGTGGCGTGATGAGTTCGCCGCTCGTGGCGAATTCGAAGATTTCCACCTTGGCCTTTTCATCCCTGAAGGCATTGCAAGTGATATATTCTACCTGACCATCGTTGTCGACGTCGGCAATGAGAGATTCTTCACCCGACCCGGATAGCTGGTGAAGCTTTCTTGGCGTGATGGTCTCCAATTTCGAATCAAAATCGTAACGCATGATTTCGCCGCCACCACAATAGGCAGAGATGACTTCCAGAATGCCATCGCCGTTCAGGTCGTGAGCAGCAAGGTCATGCGTGTAGGAGCTTTGATTGCAGTCCGGGCGAATAACCCGTTGCTTGGCAACTTTCTCCCCTTTCATCTGCAAAACATAAAAGAAAGCGGTGCCGCCCGTCTCTTGGCCGGTGCCGAGAATGATTTCGTTTGTTCCATCCCTGTTCAAATCCACGACTTTGACCGCCAAGCCCATGCCGGGGAAGCTTTGCGCCAAGTTATCGGCCAAGAGAGTCGTTCGCCAACTATTGTCCACCTTTTTGAACATGTACAGTCTGCTATTGGGACAACCAGTCGCAAATATTTCGTTCTTGCCATCATTGTCTCCATCGCCGATTTCCACGTCCCAGCCGAGGTAGCTTTGATCGACTTGAGCAACCACCTCACTTCGCCAACCTTCTGCCAAAGATGCAATTTGCTCAAAATCATGGCTATTACCCATCCTGCAGGAAAAAAGAGACAAAGAGACAAGGAACGGCAAATGAATGCAGAATTTGCTTTGCATATTTCGACATCAAGCACAAAGGAAGCTTGGACAATTTTGCGATTCTTGAGTTTTCATAATAGATAGGCAGATGGAATGGCGGGTTTGCGAAAGCCTGCTAACAATCCGATTGTCCCTTGGGAATTCAGATAAGAGCAGCATCTTTTAAAAGGTTCTCCATATCTCGCAAGGGTATGACCTCGATCCTATCGCTCAAGGGATAATTTTGCCCGCCAGGGTAAACGACCCAAAGCTTGTCCAGTTTTAGATCTTGAATAGCTATATGCATGGACTTGGTAGATGAGGGCAGGTCTTGGTACTTGAACTCAAAGCCAAATCGCTTTCCATTTCTAATAAGCAAACAATCAAGCTCTGCTCCACCGTGGGTTTTATAATAAGAAACATCTCTTTCAGCTCGAGCCATACGAATCAATTGTTCGAGAGCAAATCCCTCCCAGGAGAAGCCAAGTTTTGGGTGCGATAGAATTTGTTCTCTGTTTCTCAGACCCAATAGCGCATGTAAGAGACCTGAATCGCGAATAAACACTTTGGGAGCCTTTACGAGTCTTTTCCCCAGATTCTCATACCAAGGTGGAAGCTGCCGTACCATATATGCTCCCGTAAGGATATCGAGGTATTTTCGGGCGGTATCTTCCTTGGTTCCTAGGGAGCGAGCAAAATCGGCAGCGTTCCACACTTGTCCATGATAGTGGGCTACCATCAACCAGAATCGTCGCAAAGCATAAGTGGGAATGCGGATTCCTAACTGGGGAATATCTCGTTCGAGAAAGGATTGGATAAAATTGGCGCGCCAATCAAAGCTGATCTCGGCTCGCTCCGATAAAAATGCTCTTGGGAAACCACCAAGCTCCCACAGTTGATCTTGCTTGTCGGCACCAACCTCATCCAAAGAGAACGCGCCCATGTGCACATAAGCAACTCGACCAGCAAGAGATTCAGAAATTCCGCGAACCAAGTCCGGTGAAGCGCTTCCCAAAATTAGAAAGTGAGCAATATCAGGAGTGCGATCGGCAAGAACTCTGAGAAGCGGGAATAGTTCAGGCTGACGCTGGAATTCATCGATAATTACTAATCCTGTAAGGTTCTGCAGGACAAGTCGAGCCATCTCTGGTTTTAAAGGCGTTTCCGGATCTTCCAAATCAAAGTAGCTGGCTTTCTGCAGACGACTGATCTCCCGCGCGATAGTAGTTTTGCCGCATTGGCGAGGGCCAAGGAGCATGGTCACAGGATAACGCGTCAAAGCTGTTAAGACTTCGTCTAATATTTTTGGACGTGGAATCATATTTTTCTGTGAAAATTACCATAATGGATGGTAATTTTCAAGGATTATTTCGCCATTGAGCGGAAATGCTTTTGGCCACGAATTCCACAGTCATACTTGGCTTTACTTCCACTACCCAGCGATTCTTTTCCACAGTGGCTGCACGAATTTTGTCCGATAACCCCACAGCAACCGCCTTGCCGTCAATAAACAATTCGGGGTACGCTTTCGCGTCTACCGGCAGTTCCACATGGCCGGTCACCCCTTCCGGCAGTGATAGCTGCAATTTGAAGCCGCCGTCCGATTTTTGCCACTGCACTTCGATCTCGCCATGCGGCGTGGGAACCCTGCCTTTGGCCCAGGTCAAATCCACCGGTTGCGGAGCTATGAGGGCTTTGGTGAATCCAGGCTCCAACGGCGCCACGCCGAGCTGATAGCGGCTCAAGAAATACGTAGGAGCAGCGGACCAAGCGTGACAATGACTGCGGGTGGGGATGTCCTCCTCCCAGCCGGGAAAGGTCTCCCAAAACGTGGTGGCGCCGGCATCGAGCATAAAACCCCAGCGGTCGCGGGTGATGTTCAAGATCGCATCGTAGCGGCCTTCCCGGGCCAATTCTTCTAATAGATAAAACATGGCAAAGGGGCTGCCAAACTGCACCATTCCTTTTGGCGGATGAGTTGTGTAAGCAGCAATGCGGCTCGCGCGTTGCGGCGGTGCAACCTGATAGAGAAGGGCCAATGTGTTGGTCTGCTGGCTGACGCTTTTGCTGGGCACACCATCGTTATGAATGCTGTCGATATAGCCGTCCAACTCATCCGACCACAGATACTGATTGATATTGTTCACCAAACCTTGACGGAAGGATTTCCATTCGCCGACATCCTCATCTTTGTGCAAGGCTTTGGCCATGTCAATGGCGCGATTCAGCGCTTCCACCAAGAACAAGTTGTTGTGGGTGACCAGATCGCGATCGTCATCCACCTCAGCCCAATCGAACATGTTCCAGGCGTGGAGACTAAAGAGTCCCCATTTGTTGTTCGACAACTCTTGACAGGCGCCCAGTGTTTGCGCGATGTCAGGATAAACCGCCTCAAGAGTACCGGTGTCGCCCGAGTGCCACCAATACTCACGCGCCATCTGGATCCATAGCAGACTCCAGGCAGTGAGGATGTTCTGCCAGCCGCTGGGCACTTGCGATTCGGGCAGCTTGCTACGATAGAGTGATTGCGGAACCAAGCGCACGCACCGCGCCACCAGCGGCCATTCTCCGAATGCAGCGTGGCAAACCAACGCCTCGTTGCGGGCGTCGCCCACCCAAAATGTTTGCTCATAGGTGGGGCAATCGGTAAAGGTGTCCTCCATGCAGCAGAGCAGGGTATGACGTCCCACCTTCCAAATGCGATTGAGGCGCTCATCCGAGCACTGGAAGCTGCCGCGCTCTACTGCCGGATATGTGGACATGAGAGTGCGCAGGTACCGAATTTTCAGCGGGGCGGAGAGATTGCGCACCGTCATTGCGGTGTAACGAAAGCCTCGTCGCCAATCGGTGGTGAAATGCTGCAATCCGTTGCGAGCGACATAGCGGAAAGAGGAACGGTTGCCATAAGTGTCCTGAACGACTCCGTCGTTTATAGCTTCGAAGCAATGAAAATCCAGAATGGCACCTTCAGGCGCATCGATCTCAAACTCTGTGAAACCGACCAGCTCTTGGCCAAAATCGAAGAGAATTTCCATATCCTGTTGGTTGGCGGGAATGCTTGTCCAATTCCCGTTATCCGTCAACATCGCTTCCGGCGAGTGGATGGTCGGCTTGCCCGCAAGCGGGGTTTGCGAGTATATTAGATTCCAAACATCCACCACTGCTTCGTCCTTCTGACTATCGCTGAAATGCAAAAGCTCGGGATGCTTCTTCATCCCTTGAATGGTTAACAGTCCTTTGGCCTGTTTGCGTGCTTTTTCGATGTCCTCATCGAGCGGTCCAATGATGAGCCATTTGCCTTGGCCGTTCAGTGGGGCACGGATACTCACGGGAGCTGCGGCATCGATGGCCAGACTAAAGTCCTGAAAGTGATCGTTGCCGATGATCTCCGCGATGAACAAATTGCTGCCCTGACGCAATCCGATCTCCGTTTCGCCTTTTCCCGGCGCTGCAATCTCCTTTCCGTTGAGATACCAAGGCCCCTTTCGGATGGAGTAATTGCGCATCAGTCTGGCCTTCTGGGCATCGCCGCTGATGATCTCGGTAGCTATCAGTCCGCGGTAGGGATTGAGATTGGCGGTCTTGTCGTTCGGCAACAAGGACAGCTTTATGTTCACCGTTTCCACCAATTTGGCTGAACGAACATAACGACTGGCAACGATGCGTGTGGGATAATGAGGCACGCGTGAAAGGAAAGGAATAGTGCGCGGCTGCATGGAAGTCCAAGGTGCAACGCCGACCGGCCCGATTTCCACAGCATTTTGCCAATCCTGATCGGCGAATGAGAGCTGGGTCCATTCGGGAGCAAATTGGCGGGCGTCATAGATTTCCTCAAAAGGCATCTGGCAACTGATGCGGGCAGCAGGTCGCAGGTAGGCCGTGAATGGGGCGACTTTCCAGCTTTGGTCGGAGATGATTCTTTCCGTATGGCCGTCCCGATAAGTAACCTCCAATTGACACAACAAGCCGCCTCGGCCCAAGACATAATGGAAGGTACTTTCGCCGTAGTGATTGGCTGTGACTGCCAGAACGTTTTGCGGCACCTGCAACAGCGAGGTCACGTCATAGGTGTCGAATTGCTGCAATTGTGGGAAGCTGCGTGTGGGACCGTCGCCCAGCCATTGTCCGTTGAGGTAAAGCCGGTAGCGGCTATCCGCAGAGATGTGCAGCAAAGCCAAGACGACCTCGCCTTGCACCGAAAAAGTGCGCCTGGCATTGAGGCGGAAATTGCGCGGCTGCGGCTCGCCGGCCTGCCAGATCCAGTTGGCTTGCCAATCTACGTCGTAGCTTTCAGCAGCAATGGTCGTTAACACTCCAAATGATAGGAAGAAGGCTAATAGCAATACTTTTTCCATTAATACTCTCCTGCAATGTCACGCGTGTATTCGTGAAGGTTTTCCTTTTAAATCCGTGGGTCCATTGTGTGCCTTGGGCAGGTGGAACGGTTTGATGTCGCCTACGCGACCATGTACAAGTGTCTTCAATCTCGCGCTGGTGAAACTATGTCTTTGGAATTCCTCTTGCCTTCTTCACCTTTTCTGCTTATTTTCCTTTGAGGCGCGTTTCGCAAAGTGCTGACTTTATTTGGAGAATAGAACCTATGAATGGAAATACGTATCCGCCAGTACCT
Organism: Caldithrix sp.; assembly: GCA_020722685.1. The sequence goes on from DYKH01000137.1 coordinate 9,058, forward strand.
GCTACACCCAAAGCATACTGGGAAGATAGTGATTGGGCCGATGAACATATCGGCGAAATTTCCGAGGCCCATCCAAATCTCTGGGTGGCGGTGGTCGACAAACAAGTCGTCGCGTGGGGCAAAGTCATAGCCGATGTGCGCAAAGTAGCTCAAGAGAAAACGGGCAAAACTCATTTTCCGATAGTCTTTGCCGAAAGGGGAATCCATGTCTATCAGAGTAAACCTCCACTTCCAAACTAAAATTGATTTGCAGTTTTTAGCTGATGGTGTCCATTTTCGGCTCATTCGACTGCTTGGCACCGTTCAATTACGTACCGCAGACGGTTGGTCGCCTGAAATGAAGGTCATCATTGACACCGGCAATCCTGTAACAATTATTCCACATTCTATTTGGAGCCTCGCCGATGTCCGAGTTTTGATGCCAGCGAAAACGAAACTTTTCGGTCTTGGCTCTAACGAGGAGATCGGGCTTTCGGGACAGTTGGCGGAAGCGACGCTTGTCTTCAAAGATCCAGATACAATCTCGCCGCCCATCAAATTTAAAGCTCACATTCTTGACGATGACAGCGCTCCTTTTCTTATCGGGTTTGAGGACATCCTGACCTCAGCAGGTTTAGCGTGCAGCTACGCCTCCCAAACAGCATGGTTAGAGTTTTGAGATGGAGAACAGTCCATTGCAGACACGTTTGATACTATCTACCGAATAGCCACCATTTTTCTCACCTGCAAAAAATTTCCCGCCTGCAAACAAAGTACGTAGACTCCGCTCGCTACTGATCTTCCGAAATTGTCGTTCCCATTCCACCGTATTTGGTAAGAACCGGACGCTTTTTCTTCGTTCACCAATGTTGCTATTTCCTGCCCGGAAAGATTAAAGATCTTGATCCGCACGCTCGATTTGCGTGGAAGTTGGTACTTGATGATCGTCTCCGCGTTGAAGGGATTGGGATAATTCTGCTGCAAGACAAACTTCTGCACCGCACTCGGCTTGTCGGACACTTTTGTAGCCACCGAATTGGCCTTTCCCGGCGTCCCACCTATGTTGAGACTTGCGCCCCAACTCGCAGCCAGCGAATTATCCAGCGCAGAATTTTTCAGCTCTAATGTATATCCTTGACCATCGGCGGCAGTAGGCCAGGGCGCTGCGTCATCATAAGTCAGGGAATCCATCAACGTGTTTGTATTGTCGTACAATCTGACCAGCTCGCCGGCGCCATCCAG
>DYKH01000137.1:10378-13479 GCA_020722685.1 Caldithrix sp.
GTCAGACCAGCCGGCAAATCGATAGCCGGCTGCAGGAATGGCCGTCAAGCGAATGGGCAGATCGATAAAATAGTATCCACTCCAGGGAAAGGTATTGATCGTCTGCGAGTTGATTTTGATCTTGCCCATCCCAGCGGCGGAGACGGCCAAATTGATTCGGACTCCACCCTGTAACTGGAATTTGTGCAGAATGTGGCTGCGCACGTGGGTGGCTCTCTTGTTGGCAAAATTTCTCAGGTCCTGGATATTCTTCGGCCAATTGACTGCCGATCCCGGCCAACGTGCCTGATGCCGGGGTATCTCGGCTTCGATGCCGGCTTTCAGCTCATCAACAAGTCGATTGATCCTTGCCGGTGCAAAGGTTGTATTCAGATGATCGCTGAACAAGGTGATGAATTCGCGACGAAACGCGTCGTTCCTTAACAAATTGCGCAAGAGAAAAGTAGACCAAGGAGGATTTGGCCACTCTGGGCCGTTTGTCGCCAAGGCAAACTCAAGGGTGTTATGGGCGAATGCAGTTTGATTGTAAAGACCAAAGCCGAAATCCGTATCGTACATGATCCAACGCCAGCGACCGTTGGGCGTAGTTGGCCTCCAGAATTTGATGTTGTTCCCGGGCCAATCGGTGTTGTCAAAAAAGATTTGGGCAATCATGTACTCCATGAACTCATGGACGTCCATAAGCGTCAACAAACGTGCGTAATTTGCCGGGACTGCCAAATCATGAGTGGAGATGTAATTGATCATAGCCAGGTAGTGGGTATTCTCTCCCAGCACGATCTCGGCGTTCTTTTCTAAAATTTCAACACTGTCGGGATTGCAATCATGGTGGGAGGCAAGGTAGTGCTCATTGATTTTTTCACGGATGTTATGAATCCCCCAGTACGCGCCGTTCAGGAAAACGACGGCCGGGCGATAGGCCAGCGCATCGATATCCATTTCTGCCACCAGGCGATGCATCAAGGCATCGCGAAACAGGGTGGATTCCCAGTCGTTGCCCGAGTTGCGCAGCACGAAGGTTTGAAAGCTCTCAATCGGCATATCGGGGAAGATTCGGTACTCGAGCGCGTCGATCCCATACTTTCCGCGAACATGAATGGAGAGGGACTTTTGCGGGTAGGCGCGAGCCCATGCTCCGTAGATTTTAAGCCCGGCATCCAATGAAACCGCCATTCGCCCGTCCGGCTCGAAGAATTCCATGTGCACCGGTCGTTCCCAGTCTTGCCAAAAGTTAGCGGAAAAGTAGGGATATTCCGTGCCGGGATTCGATCCCATGCAGTAGATTCCGGTCTCCTCATCCCATAGATTGGGGGGATCCGTGACCAGAGATATGATCGGCAATGTCGAGTGCTCGTTGACAAAATAGGTTTGCGTAGAAATGCTGCTCGGCAAACAACCGGCTGCGAAAGCTTTGGCTCGAACGACCGTGGTTTTGCTGATGCGTATCGGGGATTGATACTGAAAGGATTTCTCGCTGGGATCGGCGCCATCCAGAGTATAAAAGATTTTTCCGTGCGGCGAAGGACAGGATAGCTCTACGGATATGGGGCCAGGGTAAAACCCTCCCGCCAAAGAGAGCGCGGGCGCCGTCAAAAGGCTGTCTGCTTTGGGGCCGCCATTGCTTTTGCCCGGCGAGGGCTGCTGGAAATAGGTCCAGTTTGTCCCGCCGTCAGGCTGGCGCCCGTAAGCGACATCATGTGGAATTGCGACCGGATTCACGTGGTCGACTGTTTGGCCGCCGGCATTGGTGAGGAGCAAATGTTCGCCATCGGCGCTGAGCATGAAATTGGTATGCAGGCGCGGCATAAGGTCCTTGAGGACAGTCGGCACACCGCTGATAAATCCCGGCAGCGATGCCTTGCCTTTGGCGAGCAAGAATGGAATGATCGACAGATCGGAGGAAGTCTGCGTTGCGTTATGCACCTGTAAAGCCAGGACGTTCTTTCCTCGCCGGAATAGGGTAGAGGTGTTCGGCACAAGATATTTTTCCGGTTTGCCGCCTTGATACAATTGCGCCTCCTTACTGCCCAAGGCTGTTTGGCGATAACCGGGATGGTCGCCGGCTACCCCGATGTTGGAGCGCGCAATTTCCACGTCGTTTAGGTAGGCGACAAAGGCATCGTCATAATCAACGTACAGCTCGGCCTGCTGGATCTGCGACGTATCTTCCAGAGTAAAGGATTTGCGCAAGTAGAGGGAAATGGTCGAACCGATGATAGTGGCGTCATCGCCATCGCCGTAGCCGAAACCGCTGGCGCCATGAGACCAATGCGAATCGTCGAAGCTGACCTGCCGCCAATTGCTCGGAGGCTCGACAGCGCCAGGTAGAAACTTCCATACGTCGCCCCAGTTGATGATGGTGCTCCAAAGCTGCGAGTCTCGTCGATCTTTATTCGAGGCATAAATCAATAGATAATCCTTTGGCGCCAGGCTCACCGCCGGAAAAATCCACTTGAATGGTTCATCGAGGTCGTCGGATAAGCCAAAGCCGGTTAGATCGACCGCAGACTGTGCAGGATTATGCAGCTCCAGCCAGTCCGGGTAATCCCCGTCCTCATCAACGATGGTCTGGGAGTTTGAGGACATGATTTCGTTGATCATGACCGTTTGCGCTAAAACAGTTATCGGTAAGAATAGAAGCAGAAAAAGACTTTTCACATCATCCCTGCGAAATTTGTAAACTGCGGCTTATGAAGTATAGAACCTGAAATTCTAAAACGAAAAGTCCTATTGAAAAGTTGGCCCACGAACAACACTAAAATACACGAGAGGCTTTATCTTAGTCTTGCTACGGGATACTTTTCAATTTAACCACTGATCGACACGGATTTGCACGGATTCTTGATGTCGCCAGGATTTGTAGATGCAATTTTCTGGGAAAAACGAATTGATAGTGCTCAATAGGGACGATCATTCCAATATATGCCCCCAAAATCCGTGTTAATCCGTGTATCTCCGTGGTATCTAAAAAGTGTCCAGTGGATAAATGTTAATCAAATTTCGCCCTGTTTCGTAGTTTCGTGGGTAAAAGGCTTTCGCATTATTATGCTCAGATTCATTTTAGAAATTTAGGTAGAACATAAAGAACTGGCTTTTGAAAA
>DYKH01000541.1 GCA_020722685.1 Caldithrix sp.
CGTACCTCCCTCATGGATAAAAGTTACCATTGCCTAAAGTGCCTAAAGTTTCCCACCCCACAGAAACGCATCCGGCCTAGTTTGACTATTGTTTGACCACCTTTTGACAAAGTTTGACAATCCTTGACAGCGCTTGACTACTCTTGACTGTCTTCTCCATCCGCACCTGTCCCCCAATCTCAATGGCGGAATCCAAAATCCGCAAACCGAAGTTACCGGATTCCTGACTGTGCCCCTAGCAGGGCCCTTTGTCATTCCCATTGGTCCGCTAGCTCTACATCCGAAAATCAGGTCCACCATATTCTATCTTAAATCCGCTATGCGTCACGCGAGATTTGCATGGCATCCCGATCAGACCAATAGCATACGCATCGGCTGCAAAGTACGAGAGAAAGGATTTAACACTAGCCCAAGGATTTCCAAAGTCACAGCACCTAGCAATGCTTCATCCCCGGGCTCTCCAAGAATGACGGGCGTATATCCTTCCCCTTGCGGTAATTCAATCCGGCACTCAGAGACCTGCCGCTCGACCGTAGTGCCATCAGCTAGCGTAAAAGTCATACTTCGCTTTGGCGATAACTCAATTGCCTGCCAATCATTATTCGGAAGCAAGCTGTAGCTTGCACCACTGTCCACTAAAAATCTCACATTTCTCTGTTTACCAGTTGGTCCTTCCACCATGCCTTCAACTAAAGTAACTCCCATTTCTAGTAATCTCCTTCCGTTGATCTATTGCTTTGCACTCCGGCAAGCTTCTAAATTTTAGGCGTAGGATACGTCTCCAAACGTCGGTCACAAACCTATATTGTGTTCATACTCTGAGTCCTGCGTATTGTGATGCGCCGATACTTGCCGAACTTTATTAATTTCATCCTGCATTTCAATTCCTGCCCTCACCCACGTCATCCCGCACTCTATATCCTCATAATCTCGGCTTGGCCGGACAATGTTCACATTCGATACGCTACAAAATCGGAATCCCCACTGGAGCAAAATCCTTGTTCAACCTTACCACCATGATATCCAACTCCGCCATCCACCACCGTGCCGCCATGGTCGCTTTGCCTTTCTAATTTTACCGAACCGAATAGGCTCAAGCCCTTCGAATCGTTGGGAGATTTGCTACAATACCAGCAGTACAGCAGGGCCAGCGAGAAGAGAAGTATTTTAATTTTCCGAATCAGTGTGCTCTCTCCCGCCTAAAAGAGGTTAAAGTGAAAAGCTCAAAGTGACTAAAGTGCCTGAAGTTTCTAAACACGCCGCGCGTATCCGGCAGTGTTTGACCATCGTTTGGCAAAGTTTGACAATCCTTGACATTTCTTGACCGTTCATGACCGCCATTTCCCGGCTCCCTTTCCTCCCACCCTTTGACCACGTTTGACTACGCTTGACCACCCGCGACAACACTTGACCAAGTTTGACAATTCTTGACCATCCCTGACCACTGCCTCCACCAATCCGCACCCGTCCGCCACTCTATAATGGCAGAATCCACGAGTTCTATGAACTCATTCCCCAACTATTTCTAAAGCCGTGTTGAACAACTCATTGCTTACCCAGAATCCGCCATCCTCTAACAAAATATTCAACTCATTTCGCAAGGAATCGATTTTCTTCTCGGCTTTTGCACGAATCAGAATGCCAACCACACCAGTAACAACCACATTATAGAGCCTTGCGATCTTGCGGGCATCGGCTTCATCAACCAGCAAAATGGTAGAAGCGTTCTCAACGGCGAGTGCAATCGCTTCGGCCTCACCCGCATCCAGGCTTCTCTTTAGTAAGAGCAAAAAGTCCAGATTCTTAGGTGATTCAATTTGTATCCACCCCTCTTCATGCGCTTTTGCTACCTCCTTAGCACCGACTCTCCCCTCTCCCTCCAAAACGACCTCTTCCCAGACCGCTAACGGTATTGTTACGCCGCCATAAAAATCTTTGTACATATTTAGCCAACTGAATAATTGTGTCATTTCGAACGGAGTGAGAAATCTG
>DYKH01000542.1 GCA_020722685.1 Caldithrix sp.
AACCGCTGCACGCCGAATTTGATCTCTTAGCCCGAAATCACGAGCAAAAGCTCCAAATGAACACTAATGGACGCCAATAATTGTTTGTCCGGCTCTGATTCGTGTTTATTCGTGTCCATTCGTGGTTCAGTCCTCGCTATGGGGTGTCTGCGCGGCAAAAATTGTCAGCATCAGCTCAGAATCATCAAGAAGCCTGTATTCCGGTTTTCTTCCCGATAACCTCTCGCTTTCGGTGATGATGATCGGCACGCCCTCTCCTCGCTTATCCATAATGAAATTTCGCTGGCTGCCGATGACGTCTACATTCATAGGACAACGGGCCAGCAAGGAGCTGATCAATTCGTTTCTTGACGATTGCCGTTCCGAAATGCTCTCAATGGTCATCGTGTTGGGGATCGCGCCGGGAGAAAATATTTCCAGCCGATCAGAGAACAGGTGCAGGCGAATCTTGGAGCCGTAAATAGAGTAATCCCGATGGGCCACGGCGTTGACCACGGCTTCGAATACCGCATTCATGGAAAACTGCGGGGTCTCAATCCGATTGGGCGCTTTGATGGCAAAGACCCGCATGTTTCGTTCCACAAACTTGCAGGCGTCTCGAATCTGAACATCCAGCGGGCCAGTGATATCCTTGGCATCCAGTTGATAGGCGGCGTTGCGTTCGGTGCCTCGGTAACAAACAGCCTGAATAAAAGCGCTGGACATAAAAGCCTCCGGTCCGTCCGAGGCCATCAGAATACCGCTGATAGTTGCCCGCATGGTGCCATCTTCGTCTTTGGCAATCAGTTTCATCTTTTCGAGAAAATCCTGATCCGCTTTGGGTGAGATGACTGTTCGGAATCGGCTCCACAGTTTTGGATTCAAATCATTGACAGATGTGCCCGGCACAGTCTGTTCATCGAAACGGATGAGCCGCGCCTGACTGCGTTGCTGGAACAACCGCGCCAAAACATCAGGTTTCATCTCGCGCTTGGAACTACCGAGGCGGCGGAAATAGCCATTCGGGCTTTTATGGACAAACAAACTGCGGGGCACATCGATTCGCAGGATAGTTTTCTCACCGCCTTGTTGATCGGGTGCAATGAGCTTGCGTATGACGCAATCCAAGGGAGGCTCAATCGAGTCGTTGCAAATTGAACGAAGCCAGCCTTCAACAATGTCAAGTTTCTCCGGCGGTATCCCTAGAATCTCTTTGGTCTTGTCGTCAACCCCCAGAACAATGATGCCGGATACCGTATTCGCCATGGCTGCCAGTTCGTCAGCCATGCCATCCTTGTGTGGGCCGATAACTTTGTTGTCGCTGAATTCCACTGCCTTGAGTTCAAGAACAGAGTCCTCACCCAGCGCAATTTGTTTGAGCAGGTCGGAAATATTTTCGTACATCATTAGCACTCCTTGTCTGAAAAGACGAACCACGAATGAACACCAATAAACACTAATGTTTTTTTTTGCATGTCCTTAATTCGTGTGTATTCGTGTTCATTAGTGGTTCCATCAAAGCACCAGCCTTTCCCATCGGGGATATACTCACCCACTTTGACGGATTTGTAAATCACATCGAAACGTGGCTGCTGTTGAAACGGGATGCTCCGAAGCCCAAATTCCACTACCAACGCATTCTCATAAGGCTTTTCCAGAAGGCCATGCCCAAGCGTGTTCAACACTTCCATGGCACAGCCTACGATCCGGAAGACCTCCTCTTTCAAAACCAATTCGTGTTTATTTGTGTCCATTCGTGGTTCAATCTCCCATCCGCGTTACTGCATGGTCGTACCACATGAGCAGCTTGGGATCTTCTTCCAGGATGCTGTTGGGGATCTTATCGGCCACGGTGATGATTGTGGCGTAGTCACGCTCCTGCCATGCCTTCTTGAATCCGGCCCGCACCGCCTCAAGGCGGAAGACCTTCAGGCGCTTCTGGCTGGACGTCCGGTATTCCTCGAACTCCTTGAGCAGGGACTTCTCGCGCAGCTTCTCCAGGTCGCCCGCCTT
>DYKH01000543.1 GCA_020722685.1 Caldithrix sp.
TGCGTTAGGCGGGAAACTCACCCCCCGAAAAAGTGCCGGGGTCCACTCCCGCAGGCCCCCTCCCCGGCACTTTTTCGGGGGGGTCGCATAGTCCCGCCATGCGCACGAGGCCAGCCAGTACCGCAGGCAGGGCGGCGGGGTTTTCCTCTGCCATATCTAGGATGTGAGCTTCTGAACCGGTAGCCAAAATCGCTTTCCATTGAATCAAGGTTATATCGCTAAGGATAACTTCTGAGGGGTGGTCTTGATGTTCGGCGGCTTCCTCATCGGTCATGGCTTTCTGCATACCTAGGAGCGTTCTCAGGCCGTTTGACCAATACAGTTGGCGGCGACCGTGGAAGGCTTTGGCGTAAACCTGGAACAACTTCCCGGCTTGCTCATCTCCTAGCAGGTAATCACTGAGAAAATCGGTAGGTGTGCGGCCTTCCTTGGACTTGGAGCGTTTCAGGTGGCCTTTAGTCATCTCTGCATCAAGTCCCCATGACCCCTTGGCGACGTAGGAGGCGGCATTAGAGCCATCATCAACCCTACAACCATGTTCATCACTAGGGCGGGGTAGTCCGACGCGCTCACAGGCTGTCTGCCAGACTGGAAGAAGTGTTTTTTGAGCTTCTTCTGGGGTCGGTGGATTTTCGAGGAACAGCAGAACGTGAAAGTGAGGGTGAAAGCCGTTTTTCCCGTGTGTGACTTCGAGCGCACGAACGAAGCCACGACGACCAATCGACACGAGAGCTTTAACGCCTGCCCGGCTAGTAGTGAGAGTGCGCCAAGCCTGCATCATCTTGTCCAACATGGCGTTGATGTCATCCCCTAGACCGTGAGGGACTGTGAGAGTCAGGAGGTAGGCAGACAGTCCGAGGGTTTCCGACTTGGCCATAGCTTCCCGGAGTTCAACGCGGCGACGCTCAGAAATCTTCGAGGCACAGATTGGGCAATGCCAGACCGAAGCGCAGACCTGCAATCCAACATAGTAGGCGCGGCCTGATTCCTTGGATTTGAGGATTTGAAGGGGAGAATTCGGTAAACGCCAGTGGTGGCAGCGGTAAACCTTGTACTTCGGGAGCAGATGACTTGCTACAGATTTAAGAGCATAGCGATAGGCTCGCTGGGTGCGATGGTCTCGACGTGGAGATAGGGTATCGTCAGGCTGGATTGAGAGGGGGAAGGTCTCGCCAGTGTTGTGGTCAACAGGCCAAAAAACTGGGGCGTTTTGGGTGTCATTTTGAGGCTGAGCGGAGTCAGTTCTAGCGTATATACCAAGGCGCCCCCCTGAAACCGCGTCAGAATGCGGGTTTCCAGCCTTTTTGAATTGTGACAGTGAAGGGGTGTTTTTGAGCTTATTTTGCATGGTGCGACCTACTCAAATTTGAGCAGGTGCACAGGGGATGATGTAGAATCATTCGTGTCACCAGAAGGTTAAAGAGTTGGTGGCCATGCCCCGGACGTTGCTAGACGTTGCGGGGTTTTCTTTTGCGTCCAATTCGTGAAGCGTTGTAGTTTGGTGCGCTGAATCACGAGGACAAGAGGAACGATGCGAAGAAGGAAAAAAGGGATGACCGGGAGTGAGTATAAACCCGGTTTTAAGGGATGACAAAACCGTGAAAGGGTTGTGTAAATAGTACAAAGTACATAGTACACGGGCAGGGGATAACCCATTGTTGCTAAACGGATTTAGCAAGGCAGGAGCCGCGCAGTGTGCAGGAGGCACGCTAAACCCGAACGCCCTCGTTCGGTGGACGAATGGAATGAAATCCGGTTTTGCAGAGTGAGGGCAGCAGCTTTTGCGGAGTGATGTTGTTAACCGTAAAGCGGTGGATTTTAAAAACGGAGGTAGCATGGCCTCCCGGCCAGTTCGGTGCAATCCATGCACCTAAAACCGCCTGCATCCATGCAGGCAAAGCCCCGAACACCTGCCCGGGGAACACTGGCCGGCAGTGCGTTAGGCGGGAAACTCACCCCCCGAAAAAGTGCCGGGGTCCACTCCCGCAGG
>DYKH01000544.1 GCA_020722685.1 Caldithrix sp.
TACTGAAGCCCGTATCCATGAGGGTTTTTGGCTTTTGAATGGGGCAGATTTTGGCACTTTGCCCAAATATCGCCCAAGTTCTCCCGAAAAACGCCTATCTGCGACTTGTCACGATATTGCGTCGTTACGCAGTAACCGTGGTTTTCCGTTCCACGGAACCTCAGAGGCTACCCCGATCCGGTTTCCCCGAGTGCTGTGCTGGCCCAGACGCTCTCTGGTTTTTTCTATGGGTTCTACCGATGAACCATTGACGCACTCTGTCTCATAGAGCGTTAATAAAACCCTATTTAACGGAAAACTCAGATGGCATGGGTAGCGAACTGATCACCAAGTACAGCGACGCCGAAATGCGCGGGCTTCTTTACCAGGCACGCAAAGGGGATGCGACGGCCCTGGCTACCCTTGAGCAGCGGGCACGCTATGGGCATGTGAATGCCCAGCGTTTCCTGGGGCTCTACTGGTTTCGCACGAAAGCGCCGGAACGGGCGGTTGCCTGCTGGTGCGCCGCATTCCCCCACGGGTGTCACTGGTCGCGATATTACTACGGTAAGGCCCTGTATCTGGGTCGCGGAACCACCCAAAACCACTTTTGGGCGCTGCGTCAGTGGCGGATTTTGAGCGATTATCCGGGCCAGATCGGCCGCCTGGCGCGCCATGCGCTTTACCAATGTGGTGCCAGGGAAAACTGACAGACCGCTAATTATCCCTGATTTCGAGTAGAGAAAACTTCTGACAGATTGGACAATAGATGATCTGGCTAAAGCGGTCTGGGTAACGCAGGTTTATCAGGGCCCTGACCATGTCGGCAACAACAGCATCCCGGGTAAAAAATAGCTGTTGGACACGCTCCACGGGAAGTCCATTGGCTTTCGCGACCACGCCTAAGGCCTCACGGACAATCGGGTCACCCAGTCCCTGGGCCTGGAAATGGGCCTGAATGTTTTCAGGGGCATGCAGCGTCTCTTCGATGGGGGCTGTGATCATCCAGTGTTTCGCAGGGGGAGGCTTTTTAATTTAGGTGGGTTCGTGATGACCTCTGTGCTCATGAAAGAGCTATCAGATAGTCACCCCAAACCCGAAACAAAAAGCCATTTTTGTGAAGATGGCCAAATAGTATCTTAGCAAGATGTAATATAATGATTATGCGCATGTTTCCTCGGTGTAACCGCCACACATTAACACCTTGCAGATGAAAAGCAAAACGGTAACAGTCTCTCCCGACCGGCCTTTTTTGAGCGGTCAGCCGTAACCGTTACACTAACGCTGACAATCAACCAGTTACTGTTCTCAAAAATCCCTTTTGATTGATTCATATTTTCGACGTCACCCACGGGGTGACGGGCTTTATTATCGGGTGATCTGTCACCGCATCCAGGGCAGGAACCGGACACCCGGTAGGCCTCTTCCGATACCATGATGAATAGAAACAAAACATTATTTGCTTGGCAATCGCCCAAAAAATCTTTATTTTTATCCAGATCGGGGTGGAGCGCTTCAGATGACCGTATTACTAAGGAAGCCCCAGGTACATAACCTGTCACCCCGACCCATCAAACAAAAGCGGAACGCTCTGCCTGGGCGTTCCGCTTTGCGCTCTGGGGCCGCTAAGTACCCTGACTTTTCCCGCCTGTCGATCAGGTTGCGCTTCCCGCACGACAGGACTGCACGTTAGTCTGCGAGCGCTTGCAGTCGGTGGCCATCCAACACCGGGAAACGGGGTGCTTCCATCAACCGGCCTTCGCAGCGGTCTTTGTCGCAGCAGACGTTGCTGCCGCCGTGGCACTTTTAGTGGCGGCAGCGCTCGTGGATTTCTGCGTCTTTTTGGCACTGGAACCCATTGGAGCTGCAGCAGAAGTCGTCGCTGAAGTGGCTGCCGAGGTTGTTTTGGCTGCCGGCGCGGCGGACGTGGTGGAAGATGTCCTGGCCGCACTACTAGCCGGGGCTGTCGGTGCTTCTTTCTTGGCACAAGCGGCA
>DYKH01000138.1 GCA_020722685.1 Caldithrix sp.
GGGAATGGACTTTCTGGTAGCTAAGGATTTGAAGGAAGCGGCGGAGAGGGTGGTGGAGGCGATGGGATGAGTACTGGCCCACAGACTCGTCTCAACTGTCAAATGCCAGTGCACTATCTTAAAAAGTAGGAGTGCTTACCGATGGGTGAAACACAAGAGATTCTAAAAGAAGCCTTAGAATTACCGCCTACCGCGCGTGCAAATCTGGTAGATCAGTTGCTTGCCAGCCTCGACCAGCCGGATGAGGCTATAGATGCGCTTTGGCGGAAAGAGGTTGAAAGGCGAATAGAGGCTTATGAGTCTGGCAAGATCGGAACAGTCTCATTCCATGAAGTCTTGGTAAAGCATACAAAGTAAGAGTTCGATTTGGTAAAACTGCTCAAACCGAGATTGTCAATTGCCCAAATAGTGCTGCTTTTAAGGTAGAAGAGGAATTGATATATGAGTATCGTAAAAGATGCTCCTTTTGACTATCAGGCGTTTGGAAAAACGAACGCCCCGCCGGTTGGAAAGATCAAGCGCGGCACAAACGCTCGAAAACAACGTTTTGAGTCTGCTAGGATGAGAATGGCCGTCCGAATCGAAGAAGACATATTGGAGCACTTTCAGCAATTCGTTCTCCCGGGTAATAGCTGTGAGAAGGTAATCAATCAGGCACTGCGTGAATGGCTCGCCGTTAAGGATGTCAAAGATCTTTTTCCTGCAGAGCTGCAGCAGACAGTTCAACAGGCCATCGCTTCAATTCAGAAATGATCCGTTGAATCAGAAGGTCGTCCCAAAATGACCACATTAGAGAAGGTAAAAAGACTGGGAGACTACCTTGCCATCAATGACTCGGAAGTCGATCCGGTGGTCGAATCGACAATTGATAAATTGTTGTCCCGCAAATCCCACCGTCTGTTCGATCTCAAGATCCGTCTTGCCGATCAACTACAAGAGTTTGAGCAGCGATATTTCCAAGTCGACAGAGTTCCGTCGGCGTTACGAAGCAGGTGAATTAGGCGACGAAATGGATTTTGTCGAGTGGTCCGCAACTTTAGAAATGCTGAATACCATAGAAAAGCGATTGGAGCTAAGGGATTGAAAGCTTGGAAGAACTTTGCCGCATCCTTATAAACTAAATTTTGGTTGCTAACCCTTGATCCAGTGATTTGGCCAACATCTATTGGTCGAAACGATGAGGAACCAAAGATGAAACTAATCATCAGTATTTCTTCTCTGATTTGTACAGGCTCTATTCTGCTTCTGGCTCAGCCGCAAAGCGGCGATGACGCCTTAGCTCAAGCTGCTTTTTCCGGCCAAGAAGAAAGCCATGACCGTCCGCAGGAAATTGTTCAGAACAGCTCTCCCTCTCAAGTTTCATCAGTCCAAACTTCCTACGGTGAAATCACCATCCCCACTTATCCCTGGCAAGGCCATGATGACATCAATCCGCATTTCCGCTGGACCAGCTCGACCATTTATCCTTATCCCATGCAAGACAATTTGTCGCGCACCAAGATGGACAAAACGTACAAAACCCTCATCCTCGAAAACGAATACCTGAAGGTCATCGTAACTCCGGAGCTTGGCGGGCACGTGCATTCGGTCATAGACAAAGTCACTGGCGAGAACGTGCTGTACGAGAACAAGGTGCTCAAGCCTTCATTGATCGGCCTGCGTGGCGCCTGGTCTTCCGGCGGCATCGAATTCAATACCGGCCCGCAAGGTCATACGGTAACCTGTCTCTCACCGGTGGAAGCTAAATTCGTGGATTTTGCGGACGGCAGCAAGGGCATCGCCATCGGCAACGTGGAGCAGGTGTATCACACCCAGTGGGTGGCAGTCGTGCGCTTGCGACCGGGCCGGGCCTTTCTTGAAGAACGTATCCGCATCTATAATCCCACCGGCAATCGTCAGCTTTACTATTTTTGGAACTGCGTAGCAGTGCCGAACACCGACTCGACGCAGTTCATTTATCCCATGACGCTAGGACAGGATCACGCCGGCACCACCTTCTATACTTGGCCTATTCACCAAGGCAAAGACATTTCCTGGCTAAAGAACTTCGACGCCCCCAGCTCTATCTTTTCCTATCGCTGCGATCAGGATTTTTATGGCTCCTACGACCATGCTTTGGATCGCGGCACCATGACCTACGCCAATCATTTCGAGCTGGAAGGGAAAAAGTCCTGGACCTGGAGCAAGAGTCCCTGGGGATTGCGGGCGCAGGCGGGCCTCACCGATGACGGAAGCTGTTATAACGAGATCCAGACCGGGCCTCTGCCGACCCAAGCTGATTATGGTCTGCTGGAACCGCATCAAACCGTGGAATGGAAAGAGTGGTGGTATCCGGTTCGTGGTACCAAAGGCGTTGCCTTCTCGACCAAAGATGTTACAGTCAATCTAAAAAAAGATGCCAAGCAAGGCACGGTTACCGTATTGCTGCACGGAACCGGGACCTGGGAGGCGACCTGCAGAATAGAAGGGGTAGGCGGTGTCCCGGTTAGAATCTCTCCTGAGAAACCAACCTCTGTGACCTTCTCTTGCAAAAATTTGAGCGCGCCCATGCGGGTGTCCGTCACCTCCGGTAATACGACTCTGGCTCAATTCACATACCCGTTGCCGTTGCCCAAGCGCACTCCGCCGGAGAATCCTCGCACCCTCCCTTCGGACGATACGGCGGCCGGTTGCTGGCTCCGCGGCATTCAATGGGAAAAGGAGGGTAAAGTCCATTTGGCACGGGAGTGGTTTGAAAAAGCCATTCAGAAAGATGCCAATTTTGCAGCAGCGTTCACTTCACTCGGCGAACTGCAGTTGGATGCCGGCCAATTTGAGGACGCTAAAAATCATTTGGAAAAAAGCTTAAAGCTGAATCCGGACGACGGCTGGGCAAAGTACTATCTTGCCCAAACCTATCTCGAGTTGGGACAAACGGCAGACGCTCTGGAGATGGCCTACCATGCGGCGCACAAAACCGAGACCGCCACCGCCGGCTATAGCCTCGCCGGCGCTATACACATTCGGCTCGGTGAATTCGCGTGCGCCATAGATCCGCTGAAAAAAGCGATTGACCATAACGGTCAGGATTTGGTCAGTCGAAATCTGTTAACGTTTGCGCTTTGGAAGGCGGGAGATGAGCAAGAAGCGACAGATCAGTTGGCAGAGGTGCAAGCCCGCGATCCGTTGGATATTCCCAGTGGCGTGATCCAAAAGTTGATGGGCAAAGATGATCCAGACTTCACCAGCCGCATCGCCGGCCGGAAGGAAGAGGTGATGGATGCAGTGGACTTTTTCCTCACAGTGGGACTCAAAGAAGAAGCCATTACAGTGCTCAAGACCTACTATCTCGAGGCAGAAAAGAAAGACCCGGAACCGCTCGCTTATTACTATCACGGCATCCTTGCCAATGACGCAAAGAGTCTGGTCACTGCCATGGAAATGAGTCCGGATTATGGCTTTCCCAACCGAAGATCGAGCCTTGCCATTTTGCAAGAAGCCATCAAGCGCCAGCCCAAGGACTGGAAGGCGCGATATTATTTGGGCAATCTGCTATTCGAGCGCGCGCGCAAGGAAGAAGCGGTACGCTGTTGGCAGGAGGCAGTTGAAATCGATGATTCCTACAGTGTGTTGCATCGAAATCTGGGACTGGTAGCTTGGAGAGTGGACAACGATATTTGGAAAGCAATCTCTTGCTACGAAAAGGCCCTGAGCTGCAATCCGAACGATTTCACGCTTTATCGGGACTTGGCGACCTTGTATGTGGAACATACGAAGCAATACAACCAAGCGATGGTTCTATTGGAGAACGCCAGAGCGAGAAAGTGCATCCGGGCGGACGTTGCGGTTTTACTGGGTCGCACCTATCTTTATTTGGGAGAAACGCGCAAAGCGCTGGACATACTCTTGGCCGACACCTACACCAACTGGGAGGGACAGGGATCTCTGTATAGCATTTACACTGCCGCCCGTATCGGCGAGGGACAGAAGCTGTTCGACAAGGGGGATTATGAGGGAGCGCTACAAGAGTTCAAGGCCTCAATAGAGTTTCCGCAGAACCTTGGCCCTGGGCAAATGAGCGATCCCCCGGATGCCGAGAGTCGTTATTGGATCGGCGCGGCTTTGGAAAAGCTGGGAAAGCCGGATGAAGCAGTTAAAGAATGGCGGCTCGCAGCCAAGCAAGCTGAGAAAGGAACTGAGCAGAATAAGAAATATGCCCGCGATGCAGCGATAAAATTGTCTGATTCCAAAGTGAAGAGTTAGAATCCAAAATGGAGTGGAGGTGATGCTAATCCGAAAGACCGTCAAGTGAAAGGCTGTTTTTGTTTGCCATGCTCCAAAATTCCTTGGCGCGATCAGATCTGATTAGGCGGGAGACATTTTCTTCCAGCGTAACCACTTCTTGGTCATGGAGGAGAACAAATCGCAAAATTTTGAAGCGACTATTTACTCCGCTCCAATTAGGTTGCATTCGAATATGGAGGAGGTTTCCATCTTTTCTGAATTGGAAATATCTGTCCACAATGTAGATCCAAATTATTTCTACAAGTAGGGCAGAAGTTAAGGACATTAGGGTAAGTGCTAATCATGTGATGGTAAATTGGTAGCAGTTTGAAATGATGCAAGGGAGGAAAACTATATGGTGGAGAGACCGATTACTGTTTTAATGCTTGTCATCCTGCTAACTCTGGATACAATCGCGCAAGAAAAAACTTTTCTGAATGAGACCGCGTGGTCATGGTACGTACACCCAAAGGCAGCGAAGAAGGGCGTGATTCTTGCCCACGACAGTCTTATTGTCATGCTAAGGGAAACGGGTTCGAGAGGAATCCATGCGGTGCTGGTGTGTTTTGACGATTTCAAAGATGTGTACAATCTGAAAGCTGTTGCATTTGATGATGAAATGAAACGCTACCCATTTAGTGGATGGGGATCTGCTTGCTCGAACGGCGTATGGGTGCGGAGCTTTCTGCTATCCAATGATCAGCTTTCCTGGAACAAATTGAGATTCGTTGGGATAGAGCAAATAACCGAAAAGGATCACCGCGCATTTGTTATTCCAGCCGCAATCAACCAATTGAAGCTCGCTGGAGTCGACCGGCTTCCCTATACGGACATCGGCAATTCGTATCCTTTTGATCTCGAGACATTGGAGGGTGGTAAACTAACCTCTCAGAATCTCCTTGGAAAAGTGGTTCTTTTGGATTTCTGGGCCAGTTGGTGTGCTCCTTGTATGCAATTGATCCCTGAACTCAAAGAAATCTTTAAAGAGTACAGGAAGCGCGGCTTTGTAGTCATTGGCGTCAACCTCGACAACTCATTAGAAAAGGCCCGTGAGATTACTTTCAAAGAAAAACTACCATGGCCTGTCGTCCTTGCTCCACTAGACAAACAACATCGGGAGTTGTGGAGAATAGCCGCTGGAATCCAAGGAATTCCGAGGTTGTTGATTATCGATCGCAAAGGAATACTTCGAGCTGACGTTTCCCCTAGCGAAGTACGAGCAGAGATTCATCGGTTAGTAAACGAATAGTTGCTGAGCACCACCCATGCTGGCGAAGGGAAACATCCATTCAGCCGAAAAGCTTATGAAGCGGCGCCGAGAGAATTCAAAGCCTCTCTTGACTATCCCCTAAACCTGTGTCCTGGACAAATGGGTGACGCGCCGCATGCCGAATGTCGCTATTGGATCGGGGCAGCATTAGAAAAGCTTGGAAAAAAGGACGAGGCAGCAAACCAATGGCAACTCGCCGCAAAGCAAGTTGACCAGGGAACTGAGCAGAATAAGAAATATGCCCGCGATGCGGCAAATAAACTGGCGCACGCGAAAGGGACGAGAATCTAACCACACTGAAAGGGACTATTATGCAAAAGCCTAAACTGACCGATGCTCACCGAAAGCTGGAACGACTTGTGGGCACCTGGGAAGGTGAAGAACAACTCTTTCCATCCCGCTGGGATCCTGTAGGCGGGACAGCCATTGGCCGTCTTACTAATCGTCTGGCCTTAGACGGGTTCACTATCATTCAAGACTACGAACAGGAACGTGGTGGCACAGTCAATTATCGCGGCCATGGCGTATTTGGCTGGGATGCCGGCCAAAAGTGCTATACCCTTCACTGGTTCGATTCCTTGGGTATGCCGCCGAGCGTTTTTCGCGGGACGTTTGAAGACAATGTTCTGACCCTGACCAGCAAGAGATCGCAAGGGCACACTCGAGCCGTCTGGAATTTTGTGAACGATAACCTATACCACTACCGCATGGAAGTCTCCGCGAATGGCCAGCAGTGGCAGACCTTTGTGGAAGGTCAGTACACCCGGAAAGACTGAATCTTACGCGGAGGTTGTAGAATTGGATGCAGGCGGCTGACAGGCTGCTCAGGCAGTCGCAGAACCGCCACTCTGGTGTAAATTGATGGAGAATTCAAGTGAGTGTATTAGTAGACAGTTCGACACGAGTAGTTGTTCAAGGCATCACCGGCGGCGAAGGATCCTTCCACGCCAAACAGATGCTGGAGTATGGAACTCAGGTGGTGGCGGGTGTAACGCCCGGCAAAGGGGGACAAAAGTTCGAAAATCGAGTGCCGATTTATGACACGGTCAAAGAGGCGGTCGCCGGGCAACAGGCCAACGCCTCAGTCATTTTTGTGCCGGCCATGTTTGCCGCCGATGCGATCATGGAAGCCGCCGAAGCGGGCCTGAGTTTGGTCGTCTGCATCACCGAAGGCATCCCGACTTTGGAGATGTTGAAGGTGAAGGAATATTTGAGCAAGACTTCCACCCGTCTGATCGGACCCAACTGCCCAGGCATCATCACTCCGGGACAATGCAAGATCGGCATCATGCCGGGATTCATTCACAAACCCGGCAGCGTGGGTGTGGTTTCCCGCAGCGGCACTCTGACCTACGAGGCCGTCAATCAACTCACCCTGCAAGGTCTCGGCCAAAGCACTTGCATCGGTATCGGCGGCGATCCGGTCATCGGCACCACTTTTGTTGATGCTCTCAAATTATTCGAGGCAGATGAAGAAACTGAGGCCGTGGTGATGATCGGGGAGATAGGAGGGACCGCTGAAGAAGAAGCCGCCGAGTATGTCAAGACCTTCATGAGCAAACCGGTCGTCAGTTTTATCGCCGGACAGACTGCACCTCCGGGCCGGCGCATGGGACATGCCGGCGCTATCATTGCTGGCGGCAAAGGCACCGCGGCGGAAAAAATGGCGGCTCTGAAGGCGGCGGGAGTGACGGTATGCAAGAGTCCGGCGGAGATTGGCTTGGTGACGGCGAACGTTGTCAATGAAACGATAGGCAACGTGCAATAGGCGGGGAATAAACTGAAGGGCTACTCTGAGGGAGCGACTAAGAATATGCTTTTCTTTTACGTCGATGAGAGTGGTACAGGCTTAAAGGACAAACGTAGCGAGTTCTTTTTGTTATCTGCCGTTGCCATCAAAGACGCCGATTGGCAACTGATTGATAGCGATGTTAATGCTCTAAAGAGAAACATAATACCATGGGCAAAACCGGAAGATTTTGAAATAAAGGGCAGAGACCTCAGGCGTGGAGAGAAATTATTCAAAGCCTATAACTGGACAGAAAGAGTTGCCATCATCAATCAAACTGCTAATCTGATCGCCAAGTTGCCATGCCAGATCTTTGCTATCAAAGTAAGCAAACGAGACCTACCTGAATATGTATCATCTGACGAGCAAATGTACCGCCTATCTCTTTGGCGACTGCTGGATGAATTAGAAAGAGAAATGACAGACAGAAATGCATTTGAAACTGGAATACTGTTAATTGACACACGTTCCAATTTACATTCGAGCTTGCAAGATAGGCGACTCATTGATGCATATAAGGACTGGGCGGAAAATAAAAAAAGTACGCGCTTTGTTGAATTACCCTGGTTTGGCTTCTCCGCCTTTTATGCCGGCTTACAATTAGCTGACTTTTGCGCATATATGATTGATTTGGCGGCGAATGAAGGAGCATCTCCGGGAGACAGAAATCAAGAATTAGTTAAAGCATTCAGGAGCTTTGCTCACAAAATACATCTTGTTAATATTCCATGAACGCAAAAAGGGCTCACCTTTTGGTGAGCCCTAAAATAAGCGGAAAGTTCCGATAGGCGCGTGGCATTTCAACCATGCTATTAATCCCCGTACAGTCCGGGGCACCTTGCAGCAATAATGTAGCATAAATGAGCAAATTTGCAAGGAAATTTTTCACTGCTTTTTTTCCAAAGAGGTGTAGAATTATTAAGGGAGAGATCGATACTCAGCAACTCCTTATTACCACGTGGGCAACTTAGTGAATCTCCTCCTTGAGCGGTCTCTACCAACCAAAGTGAGCATTATATCCATGGAGTTGCGATCACGAGACATGCTACCCGTCGATAAGAAATGTTAGGTGAAAATGAACAAGACTCTTGAGGAAATTTGTTCTTCAGTCGTCTACAAAAATCTGCTGGATGCTAAGGAGCTTAAGAGTTTGGAGCAACATTTCGGGAGGTTAGATATTCGGCATATTGTACTCGAACCGAACGAGACGTATTTTGACCAATGGAAACTAAAGATTAGAGAACGCCAGGAGCGTCGCGGCGAGATCGTTTTGGTCGCACGGAATCGCAACAACGAAGTGCTGCTCCACACCAAGCCCTTTTACCCGAATGGGATCTATCGTCTGCCGACTGGCGGCATTCGATTCAGTGAGCCGGTATTGGATGCGCTGCAGCGAGAGACTTTTGAGGAGACCGGCTTCAAGCTTATCTCACCCTGGCTGCTCGCCATCTCTCTCTGCGAGTTTTGCCATGAGAAAGAAAAGGTACCGTTCATATCGTACATCTTTATGCTGACTGCGGATCATGACACCCCTGTTCCACAAGATGAACATGAGCGGATAAGCGGCTTCAAATGGGTGTCGCCGAAAGAACTGGATAGGAAATCTGTGGAGCTGAGGAGCCTTTCCGGCGAATGGCGAGATTGGGGGAGCTTTCGCGCCATTGCCCATCAGATTGTGGCGGAAAAACTCAACACCGGTTGATTCTCGGCAAAAGACATTGCCAACCCATAATTACTCCGGTGAGGTGGCTTGGATAGGCGCGACGCTTCGTGGTATTCTCTGTAAACGATGCGCCTAACGCCGGTTGCGAGTCAGCTAACTGCTTGCCAGTGCCTTGCGCCCCGTGGTGGCGGTGAAATTCACCGAAACAGTCACCTCCTCGGAGAGCTTGAGAATCAAAAGCTGTGGCCGCTGGATGTTAAAGTCGGCCAGCTTCACCACAAAGCTCCCGTCAACATTGAGCATCTCGCCCGGATAGCCCATCGGACCGAGTTCCTTGTTCTCTGGGAAATAACCGACCTTTGCGGTTATGTCCACCGGTTTGGTGACCCCATGGATGGTGAACAATCCGGAGGCTTTGATAGCCGTCGTTTCGCCCGGCTTGATGGTGTTTCTTCCCGCCAAGTCGATTTTGGTTATTTTCAGAGTGGCCTTTGGGTATTTGTCGGTGTCCAAGTACTTATCGCTGCGGAGATGCCCATCGCGCATGTCGATGCCGGTTTTCAGAGTTGCGAGGTCCACGGTGATTTCGGCTGCATAGTTGTTGCTGAGATCAGCGGGATCGAAAGAGACCCAGCCGGTTATGGCACTGGTCGTGCCGACGATATTTTCCAGCGGCGCCTTGCTCTCAAAGCGAGCCACATTGCGACCGCCCGGATCATCAACTATGAAGCGTTTTTCCGCAGCCAACACCGAAATGGAGAGCGCGAAAAAGAATGCGGTTGACAGAAGACCCAATACTTTCTTCATGGTTTTCTACCTCCTCAATTAGGTCCGTGTTGTTTGTGCGGTGAAAAGAACAATGCTGATATTGAGACTTATTCCCACGAAAGCGGGCGCCATGGTCGTATGAATCCTTCGATAAAACCGAATAGAGGCAAATTGGTAAACAACCGTGTTCCTCGTCTGCGTGTGTTTTGCGTTTTTCTGGTCGTGCTAAGCACGTTGGTGATCCACTGCATAAGCGAGGAAACCATCTCCCTCAAGCACTATTATGAGTATGATCGGAACCTACCTCTATCGACTGATAAGAGGCTCGTTGCCGAAACCAGCGAATTCTCGCGCTGGCATCTTCAGTTTCAAAGCCTAAACGGGCATTCGGTTCCTGCGCTGCTGACCATGCCGAAACAAGGGTCCGGATTCATTCCGGCAGTGCTGTACCTGCACGGTTTGGGTGATCATAAAAACGCCGATTACATGCGCTACGGTGACAGCGTGTTTGTCGCGCGCCGTTTTGCCGTCTTGCGAATCGACTTTCCTTTTCACGGCGAGCGGGATCTGGGTCCCCTCAAACGAAAAGAGCTGATGAACTATCCATACATGATTCGTAATGCCGCGGTGCAAGCGGTTTTTGATCTACGGCGAGCTGTTGATTTGCTGGACGAAATTCCGGAACTGGATCAAAAGCGAACCGGATTTCTCGGTATCAGCTTGGGCGGAATCGTGGGGACGGTATTTGTAGGGGTCGAAAATCGCATCGAATTTCCGGTCATCGCCTTGGCCGGGGGCGGACTCAAATTCATGACCGGCACGAAAGCCTTGCAGTCCGAAACCAGAGAGATGTTTGCCCCCATCGAGCCGTTAAACTTTGTCAAATTGATTTCCCCTCGACCCACATTGTTTGTCAATGCCAGTCGGGACGAAGTGATTCCGAAAGTGAATACCGAGCTGCTATATTATCAGGCAAAGAAACCGAAAGAGATAAAATGGTATGATTCCAAGCACGTGTTGCCGGCGCATATAGTGCTGCCGGATATCGCCGACTATTTTCAAGAACAATTTGCCACAAAATGAGGGCGGAGAGAATTTCCCGCAATATTCTCCCAAAGTCCCTTGTTTGATTTTGCAGGATCGGGAGCGTCGGCATTTCACACATTTGAATAATAATTGCCGGACCGTTTCCCGACCGGGGTCGCTTGGAACCAATTTATTGCTTGTTCGTTTTAATGTTTGTCAAAAGGCGTTTCATTTATCCCCAAGACCGATCATATCTGCAGGTAGCGGCAAATGTCCCCTCGAATTCTCATCATCACGACCCTCGTTATCTTTCAAACTGCCGTCGGGCAAAGTAATGATGCAACGGCCTTCTTGGACAAAGTCTCAACCGCAATGGAAGCGTTTGCCAAAGATCGTCCAAAGACCTTGCTGGTATCGTCGCAAATCAAAGAGATGGATGGGGATTGGCAGCCGAAATCGATCACCGTGGTGGAGAAAAAGATCATCCGCGATGACTCGACACAGCACGTCGAAATCATCAAAGCCATAAAGCGGGAAAAAGGCAAAGAAGTAGACGTTACCGCGGAGCACCGCAAGCGGCAGCAACGGAGCAAGGGAGCCACTAGCTTTACGAGGGACGAGTTGTTTCCGTTTTCGCGGACAGAACGTGATCGGTACGTCTTTGCGTTGGGCCCGGATTCGACCGTGGGCGGCAGGCCGGTCAGGGTGCTTCGGGTTACCGCGAAAGAACAAAGTGAAAAGACGCTGAATGGCAGTTATTACATCGATCCCGAAACCCTGCTTGTCTTGGCTGTGGCGGTTAGGCCGAGTAAGTTACCCAAATTGGTCAAGGACTTGAGCATGCGCATGAGTTTTAACCTTGGTGAAAACGGACACTATCTGCTCAGGGAATTTTGGATGCGCATGTACGCGAGCTTGTTGGTGAAAAAAATCAGACTCGAAGTTTTGGAAGAATACAAAGAGCAAACTTTTGGGGCGACTTGAGTAAAGTTAACGAACTGACAAACTGCAAGGAGGCGGGTCATGAGAAAGATCAGCTTACTTACTCTGGGTGGAGCATTCACCCTTTTTCTATTCGGCTGCAGTGGCGGTCATTTGAGCGTGGACGAATCGTATTCCGTCCTCAAGCCGGTTAAGCAGCTTGAGCTTCCTGAACAGGTCAGCGAGAATCTTATCATCACCATTTCCAATGTGGCGGATGAGGGATCAAGTTATAAGAACCACGTCGACCTATTGATCAATGATCGCCTCATCAAGCCCAACTGGTCGGTGTCAAATGTCGAGAAGGCATACACCTACAAGCTGCGGTTGCGACCCGGATATTACAAGGTCAAGGCCAATTATTATGCCTACGTCGGTTGGGGCGAAGACAAGTACGCCATTATCACCAATGAGCTGGTGCGAGTGACCTCGGACCGGCGTACGGTCTTGAGCTGCGACATCGTCAAAGAGCCGAGCGGCGTTCCGGTCAATTCCAAGATGTACTTCAAAGTGAGCAGCGAGCCGTTCGAAGTCATGCAACCCTTGTCCTCTCAGCCGCGAAAAGGGCTGGAGATCGCCGTGAAGCCGGTTCTGCCGGAAAAGCCCTTGGTTGAGCCCAAGTTTGTGACGGAAATCCAAAAAGTGCCCGCGGTCGAAACAATCGACAAAGAAAGTATGGTCTATCTGCAAATCAACACGATTCCGGATCAAGCCGAAGTGGTCGTTGATGAAAAGTTCGTCGGGCAATCACCTTTGCGGATTTTAGTGGATCGAAATGTAGATCATGTGGTCAGAATTTCCGCACCTGGCTACAAAAACGCGACCAAGGTACTTGATCATTCATTGTTCGGGCAGGAAAAAGCCGTCCACTTGATTCACGAGCTCGATCTTGTCAAATAGAGGGTGAATCAGGGCATCGAGAAAGCTACAGGTTTTCTGCGTGTGCTTTCTCGGAGCACTTATTCTTGTCGCCCGCGCTCGGTCGGCGAACCCGAACGGGCTCGCCGTCAAAAATGTTGCTGGTGTTTTCCTTTTACCAACTACTCCTTGCAGAAAGGGCTTTCGTCATCTTGATGAGAGCCCTTTTTAATGTGACCATCCAGCCGGTTTGTTAGCATCTATCAGATTCGCCAACAGAGAACGATCACCGAATTAGCCAAAGCCTGATGAGGTTACCATTTAAGACCGAACGGAACCGAGGATGCTCGGTTGCTGCTGATATACTCGTTAAGGTTCGCTTTTTCATGTCATGCCTGTGAATACAGGCATCTCCTAACCACCTGTTCACAAGGAGATTCCTGCATGCGCAGGGATGAGAAAAAGGGTGCAATTCTTACCCTTAACAAGTAGAGCAACCTCTCGCAAGTTTCGGGCGTTTTTTGACGCTGCCTGAACAGAACGAGCCTCCTGAACAGCCGCAAGTTCTCCCAACTGAAATTAATCAGGCCATCCATTTCATCCTTCCGATTCTCACTCCTTCAATTGCCGCCTTGGGCGGCATTCATCACCGCGCGAGCGCGTTGTAATTTCATCCTTCCGATTCTCACTCCTTCAATTGCCGCCGGATTTTTGCTTGATAA
>DYKH01000545.1 GCA_020722685.1 Caldithrix sp.
TGATTCGTTTCTGATCAATTTACGTTTAGGGGACGCTCGTACGTTTAGGGGACGCTCGTGCAGAACGTACTTAGTTTTCTAACAGCGCCCACGTATACACGGTCATGGATTGGTCGTCAGCCAAGTGCAGGAGCCGGGCGATAAAGTCATCCCGATCGTTGTTATTGAGGAAGATCTTCCGTTCTTCAATACCCAAGCCCATAACGTGATGGAGTACCCCGGGGGCGTCTAATCGTGACGATAACTCCTACCAACACCGCAGCCATTCAGAACTGAAAAGCGCTTTGCACAAAGCAGAAAGGAGATGGTTATGGAAAGAATTGTCCGCATGACCTTAGTATTGTGCCTCCTCGCCGTATTCGCAGCAGGATGCAAATTGGAACTCTCCAGCGTAGACGCTCCAACCCGCGCCGATACAGGATCCATTATGGTCGTTAACATTGAAGGCATGGCCTACGACGTCGGCGACAGCGTGGACGCATATGGGCTGGTGCTTCAGATTCCTGAAAACTGGGCAGTGTT
The DNA here is from genome assembly GCA_020722685.1 of Caldithrix sp. The sequence goes on from DYKH01000545.1 coordinate 523, forward strand.
ATGCGCCAGCGCTAATCCGGATACAAGACTCACCGAAGACCCCGGGATCGAAGCAAAATTCACCCCTGAACCTGGGTATAAGGTGTGGGCAGGGACTGGGCTTCCGTGGGGTAATGATTCAGGAGACCGCTCTGTTTCGGCCACAGTCGAGATCATGCCGGGTGATTTTTCCGCAACCCCCGGGGAGACACAAGACGTCGTCATCAAAGCAGCCGCCGGCGCGATTAGGAGCGGAGTCTGGGAAACGGACGACCCCGAAGGTGAATTCAATTTTGCAAACATAGTAGCAGCGAAGTACAGGGATACCGTCACAGTGGTACAGGCCGAAATCGATAATACACCTCCCGCTCCAGTGTCTCCCCTTAATGCAGACGAATATGGGGAAGGATGTGTTTCTTTACACTGGTACGATTACGATGATGCCGCTCAAGGCGATGTGGTGGAGTATCGTGTGTTCGAGAGTCTCACACGGTTTGAAGATGTGTCGGGGATGAGTCCCGTTGATACTCTTTCCCGATGTGACAAACATCATGAAATCTGCGGACTTTCACAGGGTAAAACCCATTATTTCGCTGTTACAGCTGTTGACGAAAGAGGCAATGTGAACACTTCCGTGAATCCCACCGAGGTCTACATCCCTGAGAAAGGCTCCATTTCAGGTACAATAACTGATTCAGAAGGGAATCCCATCCCGAATGTTCAGGTTTCTGCTTTTTCTGCCTATTCCAATAATGGGTTTAGCGACAACAACGGGCATTATGTAATACCATTCCTTCCTGATGGAGATTATCTTGTAATGGCTGAGCCACGAAATACGGGCTTGAATTACCTGAATACATTTTGGAACCAGGCATATTCATGGGACACTGCCACGCCCGTTCATGTAGACGCCCCATACGAGACTACAGGAATTGATATAGTGCTTCAGCCTGGAGCAACCATATCCGGTCATGTTTATCGCCAAGACGGGGAAACGCCCATTGAAAATGTAAATGTAGTTCTATACGACAATTATTGGAATTATGTGTCTGAAGCTTTTACTGATTCCACTGGAAGCTTCTCTCTTGTGGGTCTGAACGAAGGATCCTATTATATTTCGGCATGGCCATTTAACTCCTACCAATACGAATATTATCAGGACGCACAGATGCCCGATGAGGCCACCCCCGTTGAAGTCCATCCCCCTGATACCGTGACGGGGATAGATTTCACACTGCCGTGGAGAACGATCCAGACCATCACAGCGGCGGGAAACTTCGACACTGATGCAGCATCGGAGTTTGCCATCGCTGAAAAGAAGTTTGATAGCACAGTTCAAATCACCTTCTACGATCATGACGGTTTTCATCTGAACAGTGCGCAGACTGGCGTGGTGCTCGAGATGTCCATGGCCACGGGAAACTTCGATTCCGACGCCCAGGATGAGGTAGTCCTGGCCTGCGTTCAGTCGG
>DYKH01000546.1 GCA_020722685.1 Caldithrix sp.
ATATAAGCTGCAAATCTGAAACGGCGCAGAATCGGCTGCCTTTCCTACAAAGGCCTTGACATCAGCGGCCCATCATTTCGATTCTGTGCTGTCTACTCCCTTGGCTCCTGCTACCGCTGGCAGCCTTCCTCAATTTGGCCGTCTTCCTCCCTCTCAATTTATCACATTCTGGAAGTTGCAGAAAGACTTTTTCTACCAAGCATGAACGGTCGACGGATTACGAATGTTTCTTCTTTAATCTCGCTCAAGAAAGTTCATCTACCTTGTTCCGACTCCTTCCTTCAAACCACCCATACAACGTTGGCAAAACCAACAAGGTCAACAAAGTGGAAGAGAACAATCCACCGACCAGTATCGTAGCCATTGGGCGCTGAATTGTGGAGTTCAGTCCGGCTGCAAACAACAACTGAATCAGGCTGAAGTTGGCGACGTATGCCGTCCTAAGTACAATAGCGCTCGACGTCGATTTTGTTTCTTCTGTCTCACCTTTCCAAACTTGTAAAACAAGCTCGGCACCACGATCATGTTCGATACGGTGGAGGTGAGCAGGCCGCCGAGAATGACGAGCGCCAACGGAATCAAACCGAGTCCGGCGGCAAGCGCAGTCATCAAAATTGGCTTCAATCTTTCCAATGATCCCTGCACGATGGCGTCGCGGAAAGACTTGCCTTCGGCGAGCAGATGTCGATAGTGCTCGATCATCAGAATGCCGTTACGAGTGGCAATGCCGAAAAGGGTAATAAAGCCGACGAGAGAAGCCACGCTGATGATACCGCTGGTGAAAAACACCGCCCAGATGCCGCCGATGGGTGCAAGTGGCAAATTGACCATGATGAACAATGCAGGACGAAAGGCGCCGAACTCCATGTAGAGAATCAGGAAAATCGCGGCGATGGAAGCGATAGTGAGCAGCGTCAAGAGCCGAGTGGCTGCCTGCGCGCTCTCGAATTGGCCGCCGAATTCAACATAGTAGCCTTGTGGGAAAACGACATTTTGGGAGAGCCGCGCGCGAATGTCGTCGATCACGCCTCGCAAATCACGCCAGGACACGTTGGCCTGCACGACGATTTTGCGCTGCACGTTTTCGCGGCTGATAGTGTTCGGGCCTTTTTCATAAACCACTTCGGCGAACTGGCTGAGTGGCACTTTCGGACCGACCGGCGTATCGAACAAGGCGTTGCGAATGCGCTCGATGTTGCCGCGATTCTGCTCGTTGAACCGCACCACCAGATTGTAGCTCTGTTGGCCTTCCAAAATTTGCGAGGCCGCTTCGCCGTTGAATGCTACGTCGATGGCTTCGGCAAACTCACCGACTGTGACGCCATAAGTCGCCATCGCGCGACGGTCGGCTTTGATGCGCACCTGTGGCACGTCAACCTGCTGCTCAATCGCCAAATCGACCACGCCGAGAATACCTTCCATTTGTGTGCGCACGCCTTCGGCAAGCGAGCGCAGCCGATCAAGATCGTCGCCAAAAATTTTCACGGCGATGTTGGCGCGGGTGCCGGAGAGCATGTGGTCGATGCGATGGCCGATGGGCTGGCCGATGGTGACGCTGGTGCCGGGAATGACCGAGAGCGAGCACCGCAGCTCATCGAAGAACTTCTCTTTGTTTGCCGTTCAGCTCGAAGCGCACATCAAGCTCGGCCGCATTGACGCCCTGCGCGTGCTCGTCAAGCTCGGCGCGACCGGTGCGGCGCGCGGTAGATTTTACTTCCGGATGCGACAACAAAATTCGCTCGGCGAGTTGACCGATTTTATTGGATTCATCCAATGAAGTGCCTGGCACGGTGAGGGTGAGCGAGCCTTCGTTGAACTCTGGCAAGAACGCGCGACCGAGAAACGGCAAAACGGCAATTGATAGCACCAACGTTGCTGCCGCCGCTATGAGCACCAGCTTTGGGAAACGCAATACCCAACTATAGTTTGGCAAATTCTTTCTTGACACAATATGTAGGAGAACTCTCCCAGT
>DYKH01000139.1 GCA_020722685.1 Caldithrix sp.
TAAAATTCTCGACTCATTCAAAAAAAGCTTGACTTAATTTAGAATATCTGATCACCGGCTGATGTCACCCCTGCGAATGCAGGAGTCTCCCTCTGCGGTGCATTGGAAAGGAGATTCCTGCATCCGCAGGAGTAGACAAGCTAATAAACCTTGACAGGACATCTACGCGCGATCGTTTCCCTCATGCCTTGACACCCACATCTTTGTCACAGGTGTCCAGCATCACCGTCACCGGCCCATCGTTAAAAATCTTCACCAGCATGCGGGCGCCAAATTCACCTTCGCTTACTTTTAGCCCTGACTGTTTGAGGTAGTCGACGAATTTGCCATACAGCGGCTTGGACACTTCCGGTCGCGCTGCATCGGTAAAGCTGGGGCGCCGGCCGCGGCGGCAGTCAGCATAAAGAGTGAACTGCGAAATGGCCAAAATTTCCGCGCCCACTTCCAAAGCTGACAGATTGAACTTGCCCTGAGCGTCCTCAAAGATTCTCAGATTGATAATTTTGTCAGCCAGGTAGCGTGCGGCTTCTTCGTCGTCATGGTTTCCAACTCCCAAAAGGACTACCAACCCGGCGCCGATCTCGCCAATGATCCGACCCTCTACCTCCACCGATGCCTGGGAAACACGTTGTAGCAAAGCTTTCATGACCGGAACTCGCTCCCTACCATCGCCCGGCGTAAATGGCCAAAAGACCCATGAGCATATCGGCCTTGAGAAAGGCGCTCAGGCGGCGGAAATTGTTTCGGGTCGATAGCCGCCACAGGGAAAGAACAGTATAAACCAGCACGCTATTCACCCCTAGCATGACAATGAAGAAATACCACTTACCGTAGATCCCCAAAAAGTGCGGCACAAAGGTCGCGCAGAACAAGACAAAAAAGACAAACGTCGCTACCCATTTTGCCGGCTGCGTGCCGTGCTTGACTGGCAATGTGATGGACTGGTGCTGCCGGTCGCCTTCCACGTCCTCCATGTCCTTGATGATCTCGCGCCCCAAGTGCATGGCGAACGCAAACCCGGCCGGAATGGCTGCGGCGCCCGGATTGCCGACCGCCAAGCCTCCGTAGATGAAGGCCAGGGCCGACGCCAAGCTGACCGTCAAATTACCCCAGAGCACGGTTCGCTTTAATTTTGCGCTATAAAGACAAAGCAACACTGACGTGCTTGCGGCAATAGCAAACGCGACCCAATTAATAAATGCGCCCAAAGTAATACCGGAGAAAAAGAAAAGCAGAGAGAAGAGCAGGGCTTCTCTTTTGGTCAAGACTTCTCTGGGCAACGGTCTTTCCGGTTTGTTGATGCGGTCGATGTCGAGATCAAAATAATCATTGATCGCATTGGCGGCCGCCGTAATGAGTGCGCCCGAAAAACACGCGGCCAGCACCTTGCCAAGCGGCTGCGAAGGCCCGGAAATGACTGCGGCTACCAAAATGGACAAGCCGGAAATGACCACATTGACGGGGCGCGCAATCATAAAAAAGCCCCAACTCTTTTCGATAATTCCGGAGATCAAATTGCCTACAAGAATTCAGTCTTCTATTAGCGCCTGCCCATTATTCCAGCGCAAGTTTAATATAGTGTTTAAGCTCTCTAAATGCAAGCGCAATTTCCTTGGGTTTTGGTGAACTTTTTATTTGCATATTTCAGTGTTAGTGTGTAAATATAATCATCGAGTCTAAAAAGGATAAACGCTATTTGCAAAATCAAACTGGTAGTTTGCATTTGTAAAGCAAGCTTAAAAATCATGCAGGGGATAGAAAATGGATATCTGGTCAATCGATAAAATAGTTCTGTTTCTGATTTTTTTTCTACCGGGTTTCATTTCACTAAAAATCTATGATCTATTAGTTCCAAGCGAAAGAAGGGACTTTTCACAATCTCTATTCGAGGCCGTTGCCTTCAGTGCCTTGAATTTTGCCGCATTATCATGGATAGTCATTCTAATTCACTCAGGTAATTTTTACGCCGAGCATCGGATCTCATATTTTTCGTTGCTTTTATTAATTATTTTTTTAGCACCCATTCTATGGCCTATCGTATTTCTCAGACTGCTATCATGGCCACCAATTGCCAAATATGTTGTAAGTCCCATTCAAAAACCCTGGGACTATGTTTTTGGAAAGAGACAAGCTTTTTGGGTTATTGTTCACCTTAAGGATGGGAGAAAAGTTGGCGGTAAGTATGATAGGAACTCATTTGCTTCTTCCAATCCTGCGGAAGAACAGATATATGTTGAGGAGCTATGGGAATTAGGAGAACAGGGAAATTTCATTAAACCTGTTGAACGATCTAAGGGAATGGTCATACTCGGCAAGGAAATACTGGCAGTAGAATTCTTCGAATAGATCCCAAAGGAGATGGTAACATGCAAAAAGATAAAGAACAATCAACTCAGAGCGTACCGCTAAGGGAAGGATATCAGCCACTAAAAAGAGGTTATCAGCCAGAACAAGGCAATTTGAATCCTTCCAATCCTCCCAAGGGAGGATCTGGTGTGCCTTCGATTCCGTCAAATAACAATGGAAAAAATGGCAACAAAAGCTAACATCGATAGTGAATGTGGCTTTGTTCTATCGGAGAATATTAATATATATATTCGAGAGATGAAATGTATCCTTCCGAAATTTGCTCATAAGTAACCTACCCCTTATTTTCTCTTGACTCTCCCTGTGGGGCAGCCCCTACATTAGAGCTACACAACTGGCTTCCTACTCGTGTTCCGGTAAAACGGCTGGATAAAGGAGATCGAACCATGGAGCATATCCCGCGTCGTCAGAAAGAGAATAACCAGCCATTGACCCCTCTGCAGTCTACGGCTCTGGCGCTGCTGCGGATCGTTATTGGCTGGCACTTTTTGTACGAGGGATTGGTCAAGCTCTTTGATCCGAATTGGTCGGCGGCCGGCTTTTTGTTCGAGTCCAAATGGCTTCTGTCCGGCTTGTTCCATTGGGTTGCGAGCAATCCGGCTGCATTGCAGGTAGTGGACTGGCTTAACATCACAGGCCTTTTGTTAATCGGTTTGGGATTGTTCTTTGGCCTTTTCAGCCGCATCGCCAGCGTCTGCGGCTTCTTGCTCCTCTCACTTTATTATGTGGCCAATCCACCTCTGATTGGTCTCAGCAGCGGCGGCTTCACCGAAGGCAACTATCTGCTGGTGGATAAGAACGTAGTGGAGCTGTTCGCTCTTTTGGTATTGAGGATTTTTCCGTCCGCCCAATTCTGAGGATTGGACAAGTTGTTGCACCTACTTGGGATCAAAAAATACCGTTTGCCTCTTCCGCGACGATCCGTTAGAGCAGCGTGGGCAAACGGAGGAATTCCCGCAACTTCTCTCCGGCGGCGGGAGTTGCTCAAGGGCTTGGCCACTATGCCGCTTTTCGGCGGATTTGTTTTCGCCTATTTGAGGAAGCGGAGCTGGCAGAGCTTTGAGGAAAAACACTTGCTGGCCGCCGCGGAGAATAGCATGAATGTGGTCACCAGTGCAACTGTCAAGACCTTTCATTTCTCCAGTCTAAAGGAGCTAAAAGGAACGTTGCCTTTTGGCCAAATCGGCTTCTGAAAATCATCCGCCTTATCTTGGGCGGAACTCTCATCGGTGGCTGGGCGCACGCTCGTCATCTAATCTATGTCTCCAAATTGGTCAAGTCGTACCACACGGATCAAAAGGTTTTCGATACCCTGCGACTGGCCGAGCAATGCGGCGTAAATTCTCTGCTCACCAATCCGCGATTGAGCCGCGTCATTAACGAATATTGGCGCAAAGAAGGAGGGAGTATTCAGTTCATTTCCGATTGCGGCTATAAGGATGATGCCATTGAGGGCGTCAAACTGTCCATCGCTGGCGGCGCGCACGCCTGCTATGTACAGGGACAGATTCCCGATCGGCTCGTTCGAGAAGGCAAGGTAGACGAGATTGGCAAGGCGTTGGAATTCATTCGTCAAAATCGGATGTCGGCCGGCATCGGGGCACATCGTTTACAGACCGTCAAAGCGTGCGTACAAGCCGGCATCTAGCCGGACTATTGGGTGAAGACTTTGCATCACACCAACTATTGGTCGGCAAGGATTGACGGCCAGAATGATAATATCTGGTGCGTCGATCCGCAAGAGACCGTCGAATTCATGCGCACATTGCCGCAGCCGTGGATTGCCTTCAAGGTGCTGGCGGCTGGCGCCATTAGGCCAGAGGAAGGTTTCCACTTTGCCTTCAAGAACGGCGCGGATTTTATTTGCGTGGGCATGTATGACTTTCAGCTTGTCGATGATGTCAATATTGCGCTGGCCACGCTTTCGGGGGACCTGCAACGAGAACGATCTTGGCGCGCATAGTCAATCACCCCTAGCTGGCAGAAGCTTTTTGCGAACAATGGGTGGAGGAAAGCTTGTCTTCTTCAATTGGCTACCGCAAGCTTCACTTCAGCCAATAAAGCAGCCCGGCGAGGTCGCCGATAGACGGCTTTGATGATTCATACACCGACAATTCGAGGAAGAATCGGGAATGGACACCGATAGAGATGCAGTCATTGATTGGCTTTTGCAAGGGGATGCCGCAGTTCGCTGGCAAGTTTTGAGAGACCTGTTGCATTCAAAGAAATATCCCCCCGAGCAAGCAAAATTGGCTACCGAAGGCTGGGGGTTGGCGCTGCTGCAAAAGCGGGGCGCCGACGGTCAGTGGGCTGGCGGGCTTTATTCACCCAAGTGGACTTCAACCACGTATACTTTGCAGTTGCTCCGCCAGTTAGGTTTGCCGGCGTAAAACGAAGGGGCGCGTATGGGCTGCCGTCTTCTAATAGACAAAGGCTTCTGCGCCGACGGTGGAATTAGCTTCTAGAGCAACTGGCCTGAGGGAGAGACTTGCGTGAGCGCGCTGGTGTTCGGCATACTATCCTATTTTCACTACGCAGATTCTCGCCTGCCGACAATGCTCGATCACTTGGCATCGCAGCAGATGGCTGATGGCGGCTGGAATTGCCGCTATCCGCGTTGGGTTACGCATGCGTCGTTTCACACCACCCTCTTGGTCCTAAACGGACTGGCCGAGTATGCCCGGTTTCAACCAGTCGCTCTGCCAAAGGTTTGTTCCCTGAGCGAAAGGGCGCATGAGTTTTTGTCGATACACCGGCCGTACAAATCTCATCGCACCGGAAAAGTCTTGGACGCCAAAATGACCCGTTTAACCTTCCCACCGCAATGGTACTACCACGTACACATGGCTTTGGATTACTTTCAAGGTATTGGTCAACCCTACGACCCCCGCTTTGAGGAAGCCATCGCGCTGCTAAAAAGCAAAGAAAAAGACGGTCGCTGGCCGTTGCACCAAGGGCATCCGCAACGTGTTTGGCTCCAATTGGAGCAAGTCGGCGAAATGAGCCGGATCAATACGTTAATAGCAATGCGGATTCTACAGTGGTGGGGCGGAGCGCGGGGTTAGTGCGATTGGGAACCTGCAGCAAGGTGGCGCGATCAGCCGTTGTAGTTGTCGTGTAAAGAGTACTTGGCTACCGCTGCTTCACTTTGGCTCAATGGCTTCGGCCTTGGCCGTGATTTTTGGTTTCGATCGGATGGCCGCTATCTCGTCTTCATTCAGCAGGGTCACCTGGATCAATCCGGACTGGGCGGTCTGTCCCGTGCTGTCTTGCGCAATGATCTGATAGGATAAAGTTCCTTGTGTCATCTCTGGGGGAACCCTCACTCCGTAAGCGTTTCCCGTCCGAATAACAGCGGTTCTTTCTGCGTCTATGTAGCCCAGGGTGTTTCCCGCGGTAATGACGCGATAGTAGCCGTCCTTGTTAGAGGTCACCAGCAAGCGAGCTCCTCGTTTGGCTGTCCCCAGCTTTTTGTACAAGGCTCCAGGTCCGGCAAAAATGTCCAGATCGCCGGTAATAATCTGTACGATGACTGGTACCACTCCGCTGCCTTTTTTCAACGGCATCGCGCCGCGGACCGATTTGCCGTCGTAGTCGATTTTCAAGATCACATTACGAATGCCCTTATCGCCGCCGATATGAGCGGTGATGCTTAGCGGCTGTCCTTGTCTTGCGATGGTGATCGGCTGGTGAGCAATGGTGATTGGCTGATTGGCGTCCGCCTGAGACAGGCAAGCGTCGGGCGAGAGCAAAGTTCCCCACGAGCAAGATAAGATAATAGGAATGAGCAGCGTTTTCACTGTATCGTGCTCGAACAATCGTTTCATGGTATGACGATCTCCCTACCGAATACGAAGATAGATTCCGGTAATTCAGCCCGCAAATCATTGTTGGAATAAGGCGACCAAGAATATATCGACGGCGGCCTTAACACTGGCAAATATTAGTCCAAAGTTGCCTTCTGCAAAAAGTGCGAGAAACGGGTATCCCCGTTTGGGCGGAAGAAGCATTGAGTGTCTGTTGAGAAGTGTGTGATCGATAGGATTGGAGGTGGAGACGTGCTTTTTCGCTCCCACCGAGGGTGACTTGGCGAAAAAAGATGAACAACTCGCCTTAACGAAGCGGATGGAAAGCAGACGCAGAGAACGAGACAGCGTGAATGAAAAAGCCTGCACACAAAAACTGTGCAGGCTATAGATTGCTTTCTGCCATTTGCCCCTATCGAGCAAAGGGCTAAACCAGATAATTTCCCTTACCGACCAAAAGGTATTTCGGTGGGACAAAAACCAGTTAGAATGTAAACTGTACCGAGAAGCGGTGGATGTCTTTAAAATAGTCCGCCATGCCGAAGGCATAATCAAGAACGCAGTCGGCTCCGGCATAGTCGAGCTTTAGTCCAATGCCGAAGGTGGTGGATTCGATCTCGTGATTGAACTTGTAGCCGGCCCGCAAGGCAAAATGGTCCATATAAACCAATTCTGATCCCACATGCATCCGCTCGGTGTGATCGTTCGGATGCAGAGCATCGACTGCGAGGGTGAAATCGAAATTCTCGTAGCGTCCCGGAAAGAGGTCCATCAAATCCATTGCCAATCCCATGCGCAGCGACATGGGGGTCTGAAATTCCTCGTACCAATACTTCATGTCACGGGAGAAGTTTTGCATGGTCATAGCAAAGACTAAGCTTTTCCAGCCCGTATTATAAACGGTGCCGAAATCCATGCCCCAATCATCGATCTTCCATTCCTTGTCTCTTCGCGTGCGAATTTTTTCCCCCGTGGTGGGATCGTCATATTCGCTGACAACGTAGGAGGCGCGGCCCAGATCCTCATGGAGTCTTTTGATTTTTAATCCGAGAGCAAACTTGTCATTGATCCGGCGAGCGTAGGCAAGACCGATGGCGTAATCCTGAACTCCGATATCTCCGGTGAGGACGAAGCCGCGATAGTCAACGGACTTGTCCACCCGCTTGGTGCCCATGATTTCGCCAAAGTCCATATAGGTGATGTCCACTCCAATCGTGCCCCAATTACCCAGGGAGTATGCCGCACCCGCACCATAAAGCTTGGTATCTACCAGCCAATTGACCTGATTTAATGAGGCTGCGAATCTTTCAATGTTTGCCAGCATCGCCGGATTGTGCCACATACCCTGAATGCCTGCGGTGATGGCAGTGGCGGCGTCACCCATGGCAGTCTCGCGGGCGCCCATGCTGATGGCGAGATACGTCATTCCGCTCTGCGCTACTTTATTCTTTTTTGCCAGCGCAAGAGGCGTGATGGTAATAAGAATCGCAAAAATGACAAGGATAAAAGTCCTGCAGCTCATCTTGCTCTTGCTCATGCTTGTGCTCCTAATCGTACTTTTCATCTTGCCCTCCTTAGCGAATAACGACGAATTTGCCGGTCGCGGTGCCGAGGTAAGTTCCATCCAAGTCCCAGCCTTCTACGTGATAGAAGTAAACACCGCTCTTAATGGTTTGCCAGCTATCGGTGACCTGAAACCACATCTCATCAGCGGATTCGGGTACCGATCTCTTGTTGTAGGGATTGGGATGCTCCAAGGTGGCGACCAAATCGCCGTGAGCAGTGAAGATGCGAATGGTGGCCTTGGCTGGCAAGCCGACAAAGCTCAATCGGTCCTCCAAGCGGGCGCCGAGATCGACTTCGATGTTAAAGTCTTCCTGAATGGTGCCGCCATATTCCAGGCCCTGAGCATGGAAAGGATTGGGAACGACGTAGATAGAGTCCATCTTGCTGTGGGCGCCCTCGAAAGGCACGGCAGCGTACTGGTAATTGCGATTGCTGTAATGGCTCGATTCTACCGGTTTCCCGGCCAGCGGATTGTTTTGGCTTTGGCTACCGTCATCGAAGGCAGTGACGTAGTAATAGTAGCTCTTCCCGCGCGCGACGTTGCGGTCTACATAGATATTGGTGACCGGCACTCCGGTGTTGCCCCCACATTCCCATATCTTGTTATAAACGTTGGTGTAGGTTTCCTCGGCGCGGTAAAGACGATAGCCGGCGAAATCCTGCACGCCGGTGTCGACATCCGGTTTGGTCGGCGTGGTCGAGTGGGCCCCATAATTGCCGTAGTACCACTCCAACGTCACTTTGCCCGGCCCGGCATTGATCCGCAAGCTGGGGGACTCGGGGCCATCGGGCACGGCGGCCATGCCGTTCTTCCAAGTCCATTCTGCTCGGCTAACCGCCTGGAACAGGGAATCTTTCCCGGTGGCCAGAATGGCGTTCTTGGCTTGGTCGCCGCTCATACCGTTCCATTGCAATGATCCATTCTTCCATTGTCTCCCGTAGTCGATGGCATAGCGACGATCGATGGCGCCCACAGCGTCATAAATGACGATGCGGATTTCGGAGCCAAACGGCATGTTGTAGGGACCGAAAGCGAGGAGAACGTCCGGTCGTTGTATCTGCGGATCCCAAGAATGTGCATAGCCGAGCATATCGGAGCCCCGGCTTTTTTCGCCACTGCTCAGATCATAGTAAAGGGTCTGGTCCTGATCGCCTTTGGTGTGCGAGTGCACTTGCAGGCGCGTCCAGAAGTTGGCGGTGGCCGGCTGTCGGGGATCATCCGCTTCGTTCTGGTGATCGGTGTCGGCATGTAGATGGCCGAAGCCAAGGTATTGCGGAGCTAAGAATTCGCCGGTCACTTCGTAGGGGTCGCCTGTATCATCAAAATTCTTGCGGAAATTATCGCCGTCATAGACGCTCCAAAAACCGTGCAATGTATCGTTGGCAGGATAGTAATGACACCAGTCGTCAAATTCACCGCCCATTTGCTCGTGTCCGATATCGCCGCTGGGAATATACGCTCGCCAAAAGCCAAAATAGACGCCCTCGAGATTCTGTCCCGGCAATTCGATGGTGCTGCTGGCATCGACGTTACCGGTGTTTTTGAATACGTACTCTTGAATGATATATTTGTCGTGATTTGGATTGGCGAAAGCATAACTGGTGCGTGTGACCTGAACCCCCACTTCGGTGGTCCACTTGGTTTCGATCAGCTCATCCGAGACAAGCGGGTCCTTCAGTATGCTGCTGGAGCGATTGTCGAGGATGCGCTGCTCGCGAGTATCGTTTACATCCACCAAGGGCAATCGTTGCCGCACGTACTTTTTATTGCTGAGCTGCTTGAGGATGTCTTGAGCATCCCAATTCAGGTAGCCGCCTTCGGAGACGTAAAATGTTCTGAACTGCTTGAATTTATCCGTCCAGTTGGTCACGCCGATCCACAAGCCGGAATTGTCCATGTTTTTGCGGGTCTGTAGAAAGAAATCGCCGCCGGGATAAGTGACCAAATCCGCCAAGGGCGCATAGTCCGGACGGGAACCCACGGGAAACATGCTCAGCCACAGTGTGCCGATTTCATGGCTCTTCCATTGTCCCAGGACGTTGGAGTCAATAGCGAGGACGAGCAACAGTAAAACGACTAATCGTGAAAAGCGCTTGAGAAGCATTTCTTGAGCCTCCTTTGGAATCGAATTTCGCCTTTTTCTTGCAGCGTTACCTTTGATCGCTGTCGGATAGCGCTTAGCCGGCGACCTTTGACTGCCCGAGTACGCGGGTTTCAAAGAGTCGCGCTTTCTTCCGCCTTGGCCTTTGTTTCAGAGATTGAACCGGAAGCCAAACAAATACTCTTTTAGCTTTGCCCAATAGACATCCTGGCTTTCGGTGCGCAGAATAAGAGGGTTACTCAGCTTATCCGTACCGACCTCGTCCAGTCGACCGGAGTCCCACAAATCATTGTAATAGTCGATGCCGGCTTGTCCGCCAGGAACGTATCGATATTTGGTGTGGAAAATATTGCTCACGTCCATATAGAGTTCGAAGCGCATGCTCTTGAGGCGGATTTGCCGCGATAGCCGCATGTTGGCCCAATAGCGATCCAACTCTTTGAACCAAACGTCTGGATGCTTATCCCTGAAACCGCTGTCCGGATGTCGGACTTGATTGCCGCTTTGGTAGTAAACTTGCAGACTGAGGTTGGTGTCGCCAAGTAAGGAATGATCCCAAAGCTTGGGTCCCCATCCCGGAGGAGCGGAAAAGGTGATCACACCGCGACCGTTAGGCTGGATAAGGATGATATCAGAGCGCGGCACGCCCCAAAGCACGCCGTTACGGCCAATATTGGGATCATCGGTGACGATGGGAATTTGGCTCAAGTTGGGGATTTCCAAATTGGACTTGCTCTTTTTGATATAGTTGTAATTGAGCCAGCCGGTGATAAAACGCCCAGCGGTTTTGCGGATTTCGATCTCAATACCGCGAATTTCGGCGTATTCATTGTGCGCCGGCCATTCGAGAATCAGGCTCTGGTCCGAGTGGGCGTAAACCATGCCGCTGGCGACGTCGAAATAATCTTTATAAAAAGCGCCGACATGGAATTGAAAAAAATCGCTGAGACCTAAATCGTAGCCGATTTCGTAGGCGATGGTTTTTTCAAAGGGTAGATTGGGATCACCCATCCATTGCATACGCGGCATGCTGGCATCGGCCTCGGTTTTGTAAAGGCCCTGGCTAGGGGGTGTTTGCACAAAATGGCCATAGTTGAAATATATCTTGCTGCGTTCCGACAGGGGGTGCGAGATGCCAACACGAGGGCTGAAATAGTATTTTGGCTTGGCGCGAAACATGGGATAATTGCCGCTCATGAAGGCCTCGTAGATGAGCTCATTGCTGTCGTAGCTCAGCGCCTGGTGCAGATCAGGGCGATCCGAATTGGTGTTAAAGTAATCGAAACGTACACCGATATTCGCTACCATGCCTTGGAATTCTATTTTATCTTGGAGAAACGCCGCAATCTCGAAGGGTTTTACCTTATAATCGCGGTAGAAAGCTTTGGTGGAATCTTCATTATGCCAATGCAAGCGATCTTCGCGCAGAATATCGTAACGAAACTCAAAACCGGATTTCAATTCGTGCGCCGGGTGAAATTGATAAGTGATACTGCTGTTGACGGAAAAGCGCCGGTTATAGGAATTGTCCCAGGTGTAACCGCCTCCATATAACTTGTATCCTGACGCAAGATCCTCGACTCCGTCCTCCTTTGATATCCAGCCGGAATGCGGATCCAGATACAGTCGCCCGTGAAAATAGCGTCCATCTGCAGCGCGAGCGGAATCGGCGCGGCCCATGGCCCATTTTACATAGTAATGGTTGACGCTGAAATCATAGAATAGCTTGGGAGACACGGTGTGGGTCATCTTTAGGCCGGCTACCGAGGTATAGCGATCGATGACCGGCTTCCGATACGGATAGTAGATTTCCCAATCGCCGCCGCCATAAGACAAGCGATCTTCCTCGCTCCAACTGCTGGTGGAAAAACCTTGAGTCACAGACTTGACTTCGGAGTAAAGCCCATTGAGAGTCAATTTAATGCCTGCCGTCGGCGAGCTAACCAATTTGAGTGAGGAAACTTTTTCGTCATAGTGTGTTCTTGGCTGAGGGAAAGTGAAAGGAAAGAATTCGTATTTTCCGCCGAGCAAAAAGCTGGTGGTCCAGGGTAGAGAGGGAACATGGCCGGAAAGAGTCAGATCGACGTTGTGTCCAGCCAGGTTGCCATACTCGATGGGACGATGCTGCCATTTCCAGAGCTCAAAGGCTTCTTCCGGGGTCAAATCATTGTTAGGATCCTTATCTTTGAGCAGGTTCTCGGAGAACTTGTTCCAGCCGATCCAAGTCTTGGTAATGCCGGCAATCCCTTCCGGAAGAAACAACTCGCCGCCTTCGAAGGCATTGGGTCCGGCCAAGAGACGCCATTCCCAACGTCTGTTAATGTCGTACACGCTTGTTCCCATGTGCCGGCGATGCGCTGGGGAAAACTGATAGTCTGCCGAAAATGTGAGGCGATCCGAGGGATTTTTGGTGACGACGTTGATCACACCGGAGCGAGACTGACCGTACTCAGAGTTGAAGCCGTTACGCATGATCTTGATTTCCTCGACCATGCCAGGCTGCACCGTGATGACCGGGCGGTTGAATTTGCGGTCGGTCATGTCCATCCCGTCGAGCAAAAAGCCGACTTCGCGGGTCTCGCTGGCGCGGATGCTAATTTCGCCTTCGATGATGTTGCCGCTTACACCGGATTGCAGAGCAATGACATCTTCTACTCGATTGGCGAAAGGAGTTTCTCCGTACTGTTCAGAGGAAATATAGTTTTCAGTAGCCGCAACGTCGAGCTGAAGCAGGTCTCGCTTGGCTAAGACGACCACTTCCTCGCCGATTTCGAGTACTTCTTCTTGGAGCTTAAAATTTACGCTGGTCGTTCGGTCGACGCTGACACGAACTTGCTGTTGAGTGAGAGTTTTGTACCCCATCATCGAAGCGGTAAGGGTATAAGTCCCTGGGGGGACATGAAGGATAATGAATTCGCCATTGACATCCGTCGCGGCGCCCATGCCGCTGGCCACTTCGGTTTCGATTCCCTCAGACCAAATATGGGTGATGATCACATTGGCGCCGGGCAAGGCGTCATTGCTTCTGGCATCCGAAATGACCCCTCTGATTTTGCCGGTGGTTCCTGCGAACACCGACCAGGGGTTGGATAGCCCCATCAACAACAACGTCAATAGAGCAAGATTCCAAGTCAATTTTTTCATGTGCATCACTCCTGCATACGGTTGATGTAGATTTTGTCGAGACTCGGCTGTTCGGCATCGCTGACAGAAAGCCAAGCTGTATGGGAGAAAGGGATTTTGGGTTTGCGTTATGGAACGGGCATATTCGTATGGGCGGCTTGATTTGGTGCAATCGTAGAAAAATTCGGGATGTAGTTGCGCGAAACTTTATCAAAAGTCACAAAACTTGCTCTCCGGACGGTTACGCATCGATGCCAAGCTCTTAGCTGAGCTGGCGATGAAGCAAGGCTAACGGCTCGCGCATCAGCCGCAGGCGAGCCGAGCGGAGCG
>DYKH01000547.1 GCA_020722685.1 Caldithrix sp.
TACGTCTACTCCGTGAATAATCTTGGCGCGGATCAACTGCCAGACCATGCCCAGGAAGAAAAACCAGAACGGCCAAATGCCCAAGGCGTGACGACGTTCCCAGTATTGTCCGATACTGATGACTCGTCCATTCCCAAAGCCAGCCGCACAAGCCGCCTCGGGATGCGCGCGGAAGTAATCCACAATCATCTCGTAGCCCATTTGCCAAGCCACTTGGATGAAGGCCATCATCAAGATACTCGGGTCGGCGTATCGTATTTTCGGTCCGCGCCTCGCTGGGGGCGGGAGGCTGCGGGACGGCGATGTGCCGACCCGCACTGCCCACTCCGCGATTGCCAGGGCGTTCGTGGTTTGCAAAAACTCGGTCGGTGTGATCCACAAGCGCTTGCCCAAGCGAGCAGGCAAGATACCCAAGTCAAGCTCGGGCGATGCCAGGAAAGCGCCATCCAGTCTCGAAAGTGCTGTACAATCGGTCATAGGGCCTCGGTTGGGTAGTAGTGGTCTGGATAACCGATTCTACTCCCGACCCGAGGCCCGCTATCCTCAAAACAAATTACCGAATCCTCTCTATTACTTTGAGAACAACTCTTTGATTCTTCCCGCCACCGCGGACAATTTCCTCCCAACCTCATCATTCCGCCCCCCACCCTTCCTTCCCCAAATCCGACGATGAAAAATTTGAATCTGCATTCAGACTTTAGCTTGTCGTATTCGGGGGAGGTGCCCGCTAGGGCGGAGGGGGTAGCAGGCGTCATTTCACGGCGGAGTTCTTTTGCGCGTTGATGTTTTTCTTTGGTGACTTTTTGATTCGCGACTATATTCTTGATCGGCATGTCGGGATTCTACGATAAGACCCCCTCCCGTCTCCCCTTCAGGGAGAAGCCAATACCGCCCATGCACAGTTGACCTTGCTCCGCAGACATCCGCACCAGCGGACAAGATAAAAGCCACGCCGATACCCTCTCCTTCAGGAAAGGGGCAAGCGGACTCTGCGAACAATAACGCCAATCAGGGTGATGTCTCCTCCCTCCCCCATTTGGACACGCAGATTTATAATTCGATACATGGCAGATAAAAAAGTAACTCTGAGACAGGTTGTCGAACAGGTCCTATCTGAATTGAATGAATCAATCACAGTAACGGACTTGGCAGACCGCGTTTACGCCATCTATCCAACCAGATCAAAGACCGCGATGTCGAGTTTGCGGAATTGCCTTCATTATGAGGAGCAGGGAGTAAACCTTGTTTACCTGGACAAGTTTACCGTCCTGCCCATGCGGATTGCCATGCAAGGCGTCCGTTTTCGGGTTCCAATAGACCGTCATGCAGAAAAAGACCACGAGATACCTGTTTTGTTTTTCAACTATTTTATTGACAAAGACGCGAAATCAGGCAAAATCCATTTTATAGATGGCGCTGGCAACTCAATTCCCTTCAAAGTTAAATCAGCAAAGAATATCTGGGAGACAAATTCGCCCTGGCGCATGAATTTTGTGGACTCTTTTGATTTTTCTGAATGGTTCAACCGCATCAAACCGCAACGGGGCGACAGTTTGCTGGTCACTGTGCAAAACTGGGAAAGTCGTGAATTCCTTATTGAATATGAACCTAAAAAACAGCAGCGCTCTGTTGAAATCCAACGGTACAACCAAGAATTTGCGGATGTTCTTTTCAAAATGCTGGAAGAATCAAAAGATGGCGGTTTGTTCCTCCACCAAATTATTCCTGATGTATTTGTCAGGCTGTCAAATCCGCGCGGGTACCCAGGCGATTATTGGGGTGAGATTATTCAAGCAGACAAGCGGATGGTCAATGATGGGAGAATTTTGAAGTACCCCGAAAATATAATATCCCCATTTGACCATTTATTTTTGCCTGACAACGAACAATTGCCGTGGATAAAAGATACCTGTCAGCCTTGAGGACATCGTAGAAGAAAAACACGAAGTCCGTTGAAAGAAGCGC
>DYKH01000548.1 GCA_020722685.1 Caldithrix sp.
GTCGCCGAGGATGGGTGGCGGCTGGGATGGGCAGTGGAGGGGGTGTTGTTTGGTCTGAGTCGTCATGACTCAGGCACAGCATTGAAGAAATTGCAGCTCATATCATTTCCCACTTTTCCTCCCTGCCAGCGCGTCATTGCGCCAGTCTCAGATAGACTATAGGACGTCGGCGGACGTCCTGCAAGCGGGAAATTTTCTCTCAGCGGGCCCTATGGCATCTCAGACCATGGGTCCGCAACAAGCTCCACATCAGCGAGGGGCGATGGTTGCCACCCCTTGAGCGGATGTCGGATCATCTGGCGCGGTCGGCGCGGGACTCTGTAAATCTCCAAAACACAAAGTAACCCATGCCTCATACAGTAGTCATTGTTTGTGACCCAGCATCGCCGGGCAGCGGTCTCGGTCAGATGCCGATGACCGCATGTGCCATTGTGGTCGGCGCAAAAATAATAGAATTGCACGGTGCTTCCTTTCGTCTTCGCCAGCGTGTCATTGCGCTGGTCTCGCACGGAATATAGGACGTCAGCGGACGTCGCGCAAGGAAAAATTTTTACCTCGCAACGGGCCATTAGCACACCAGCTGCTAGCCAGCACAAATGGTGCCAGCGCGCCTTGAGGGATGAAAATTTTCTTAAATATTTTTCTTGCGCTGGTGCCGAGGTAGTAATATAAGTGTGAGCAATCCGCAGCAATGGTGCTGCGGAGGTAACAAGAAAGGAATAGATATGCAGGACAATCTGAAGATTGTAAATGTTACAGTCAAGCCTAGGTTGTCAGGGCCTAGGGGAGATATCTGGGTGGAACACCCAGAGGAAGGGTCAGTCTGTTTCGACGGCGGCATCTTGGCGGCTGCCGCCGCTCGTCAGATCGTCGGGACTGATGTCCGAAAGACCGTCGATAGTGACGGTCGGACATGGTGGTCCTTTGTCATTGAAGCAAAGGTCCAGCGGCTAGACGTGTACGGAAGCAGCGACGCCAAGGCAGGAGTGGCTGTCGCTGGCCTTTTCTACCGTCTCTACATCACGGAGAGCGAATTAATAGACCGCGTCGCCCTCCGTGTTGGCGAAAGGATTCGGCTTCGGGTCGCCGTCAGCGACGACAGCGACTATTTCTTAGTCGCCATCGAAGACTGATTCTTTATTCCCATTTTTTCAGAGCCCGGGCTTTTTGCCCGGGCTTTCTGTTTTGCGCCAGTGAGCAGGACATGTGCCACTCCGTCGCATCCGGCAAAACGGTATGAAGTCTGCTGGTGAGCAAGGATTGCGCCAGGGTGTGCTAGTCGATGAAAATTTTGTTAAATTTTTCCCTTGCTCTCTTCACGCTCTTACTATATGTATGAGCCGTAACGCCACAGCAATGGTGCTGTGGTGAAAAGGAAAGGCAAAAGAATGAAACTGGATATCGTTTCTGTAGACATAGTGCCCGGGCGCAACGGGCTCGCGGTGAAAATCCGCCTCGAAGACCCCAAAGACCCAGTGGGGTGCCGTGTTGCGCTTGACGGCGGCGAATTTGGGGCTGCTATCGCGCGCCAGATTGTGGGCACGGAGGCTCACGAGGTGGTAGACAAGGAGGGCCATTACCACTGGTTCTTCGAGATCGCCTGTCAAATTAAGGCGCTGCATGTCTACCAGGGTGGCGACCCCTTTAAGGCCACCCTAGACATCGAAGTCTTCGGAAAGGACTTCGAGCTTGATGTGCCGAACAAAGGGCTAGTTGACAGCCTCGCCTTTCGTGTTGGCGAGTCTGTGAAGATGCGAATCGGCACCAATGGTGAAGGTTCGTACTTTTTCGACCGCATCGTGGAGTGACAATTTTACTATATGTATGAGCCGTACGCCACAGCAATGGTGCTGTGGTGAAAAGGAAAGGCAGAAGAATGAAAATGAAAATCGTTTCTGTAGACGTAGTGTCCCGGCCCGACGGGCCCGTGGGGATAATCAAGCTCGAAGACCCCAAAGACCCAGA
>DYKH01000549.1 GCA_020722685.1 Caldithrix sp.
ATTAATGACTCTGCTGATTTAGTACTTTTCCAAAATTGACCCAAAATCTGCGGCTTTGAGCCATTGTTCTTTGAAAATTGCCGCGCTTTCGCAATTATCATGTGGCGCAATCGAAAAAGATGGCAATTAGGCGATAATTGGCGCCAATTCAACTCCCCCGAGGCCTTTGATGCCGGATTAAGCCACCTCAAGCGTCATTTTGGGTGACAAATAGCCATAATTTTGACCATGGCGGATGAACCGCTTCACATTGCAGGCCATTGCCGCAAAAATAAGTTGCAGCTTGGTACGGCTTCTTGACCGGTGGCGGGATTTGCGCACACCATGGCCTCGCGTCATTTCCGATACTGTCGCCTCAACCCCGGCGCGAATGGCACATTGTTTCCGGTAGCCGGAATCTTCCATATAAAGATGATAGCGCAGGGCGCTGATATATTCAATTTCATCGATCTTCCAGGTTGCCACACGTTTACCGGCCTTGACAGGACACCGGGCGGCCTGATCGCAAGCCCTGCAGATCTGGGGATCAAAATGCACCAGCATTTCTTTAGTTTTGATACTTCTATGCTGGTTGATGGGCATTTGACCCAAGGGACAGCTCTGTATGGCCATTGTCCGCGTATCCTGATCATAATTGACTTTAAAATCAGCAGCATCGAACGGACGATTCCCGCTGTTGTAACTCTCGAAGGATTGAGAATGTCCCGGCGTTGGACCTTCCAAGGTGATGCCATTCTTCTCTGAATTCAGGATCGTTTGACCATTGACAAAACCGGCATCGCAATATTGCTGTTCCGGCTTGAACTCGTTTTCGGTTAACCGTTGCTGAATTGGCTCTTGATCGTTGCCATCATAATGATTGGCCGCATGCACATCCACATCCAGAAGAAATTGCGTTTGGTTTTCCTGCTCGCACGTTTCGGTGATCACGGCCTTGTCTCCAGTGACGCGCTGTTTGCCTTTGCGAACATAACGGGCTTCCGGATTATGGGGCGTACAGATGGCGTCTTTGTCCGGTTTCTCTTTGATGACAATTTCTGGCTTACTCTGATGGCCTTTATTGACTTGACATTGTTGATTGAAAACCTGGCACAGTATCTTGAAGCTCTCATAATGCGCTACTTGTTTATGGTTGCTGAAGGCTGTTTGCAGCCGGTATAAATCCTGCGCCATCAGGGCTACTTTTCGCTGTGCCAGCTCGTGATCTTTCTCGGTCAAATCGAACTCTTTTTCAAGGTAGTTCTGCGATAACTGCCCTTTAATCTTTTCATACAATCCAGGCTTTTGTTTGCGCAAATTTAACAAAAACTTGCGGATCGTCTCTTTGAAAAGGCCATAGCGTGATAATATCCGAAGCCAACCGTGCATGTAGAATGAATCGGTCCTTTGCTTCTTGATCGATGTGCCGCAGGCGTGTATGAAGTGCTCGGTCAACCGGACAAACAAGTCACGTGCCGTTTCATCCCCTTCAAGACGCTGGTAAAATTTGAATAAAGTCGTATGATCAATCGGGTTTCTCACTACCGGCGTCCGGGTGGCGCACAACCAGTCCAGTCGGCGCGAAAATTGAAATTCAACGCCGCGCCAGCTCAGCCGTTCCATTCCCATAAAAATCAGAAGCGATAGCATGACCTTTATGGGCGCATTAGGCCGACCTTCGGCGGCGTCATATAAATGCCGGAACTCTTCCTCGTCGATCAACGGCAGTATTTTGTCACGATAGATAAACGACCAATCATCCTGTGGCAAGACACCCTGGAAATAAGTCTCAACGTCAAACAGAGACGATTGGTCAGCTGATTTCTGAAACAAGGCTTACTCCGCAGATAGTAGTTATCTTCATTACGATTAACTGGTTAAAATAGCAAAAGCCGCGGAATTAGTCAAACGCTTTTTTGCAATTAAGTAGATTATTTTTAATCCATTAAGACGTTCGAATCTATTAAATCAACAGAGTCATT
>DYKH01000550.1 GCA_020722685.1 Caldithrix sp.
TTTTTTTGAGATAATTTTATATTTCAACCACTTAGATTCATTTATCGTCACTACTCATTTTACATGGACTATCTTTTGCTGCAGCGGAACCTCCTTGAGATTCAGATGTTCATAGATTTGCCGATGCTCCAACTCGGCGTTGCTGCATAGCCGTACATAGCCGTGCCGGATATGGTTTTGCTCTTTGACATCATACTCCACACTCAGCCGCTGGTGGGTTGACAGGATATTGCGGATCGTTTTCCACGAACGATGATCTCCATTCAAACGCAACCTGTATTCAATCGTGTGCAGGATATGATAGGCCAGCACCGAGATGAACAGATGCGCATCGGCTCGCTCTTCGATTTGATGGAAGTTGGGTCTGAGACCCAGTGAAGATTTCAGCGAGCGAAAAGCGCTTTCCACACGGGTGAGCATGACGTAGGTTTCCCAGATTTGCCGGTCGTTCAAATCTATACGGTCGGTTCTCAGGACATAGCAGCCTTCCAACTTGCGCTCGGCATCGTAGCAGCCACGCTTTTCCCATGCGATAGTTTTAACCTTGGCCTTCTTTCCCGGTGTTTCATCCGCCTGCACATTAACTTCATAGAGCTTCGATGCCCGCGGATACTTTTCTCGCAGACGGCCGATCATCTCCATGACTTTGGGGTATATCTTGGTATGGCCCTTTTTACCGAGCCCATCCTGGTAATATTGCAGCCGCTCTAGAAAAAGCCTTTCCTGACGGCTCCGGATGCCCTGATCTTTTTCCACCCTTCCTGCGCTGCGACACAAAATAAAGGCTTCATTGCTATCCTGGTGGCGTTTAACCTCCAGTTTGTACTGCTGGGTTTCCCGGATAGCCTGCATGGAATCTGTTTCATCGGGGGTAAAATCGGCCTTGCCGCGCTGCACGACGATATAATGAAAGCCCTGTTCCTTCAAAAAGGCGACGTTCTCTTGCGTGGCAATGCCGGCATCAATAACAACCGTCTTGTCTTTTGCCAGATTGGGTCTCAGCTCGACCAAAGATTGAATAATCTCTGCCAGGGTTTGACACTCCGCCTGATTGCCGGGGTACAGACGGCTGTACTTGGGAAAACCGTCTTCATCCACCACTAAAGCCAGGGTCAACAGCTTGCAGTCTGTACGCTTCTCCTTGCTGTGTCCCCGCTTTGCCTTGCCATTGGCAGCTTGCTCGCCTTCAAAATAGGTGTTGGTTAAATCAAACAGAAACAGGCGCTCGGGCAGGTCGAAAAGATCCCGTTCGTGGCTGGATAAATGATTTTCTAAAGCGTCTTTGCAATCAAAAAGACGGTCTCCTGCACGATACAGGGAATTGAGCGAAGAATGCAGAGGTTCGCCGGTCAGTTCGTAAAGAGCCGAACGCTGCTCAACCCAATGGTATGTATGGACCTCGCTGCCCGGCGATACCAGGCGACCTATCACCAGCGCCTCCATCAGGGGTAAAACAGATTTCGGAACTCCTTCCGATGCCAGTAAATCGTTTAATTCTAGATCATTCCAGATGCAGTGACCAACATACTCGGCCCCCAAAGAGCGCACCCGACTGGCCTTCATCGAGGCAATATCAATGTCCTCGTAAAAGGAATCTCCTGCATCGGTGGGTACATCAGACATCGGCATGCTTTGTCTGGCATCCTGTTTGTCCCGGATTTTATCGGCCGCCTTACGAGCCAGCTTTTCAATATGCAAATCGGCGCTGAAGAGCTCCCGCTGGCCGTTCAACATCCCTTCAATAGTGTTGGCCAGCTCTTTGTACTGTTCAGGCGCAACACTGATCTTCCCCAGGTTCAGAACCAGTCTCGTTGCCGGGGGCCGTTGTTGGTGCGCACGCTTTCTACCAAATGCAGGTACTCGTAGCTCTTTTTTGAATGACGATTGGATTTGCGTACACGTTTGATATACATGCGGCGGCATATGTCAGAATGGGAGTGCCCTGGTCAAAAGAG
>DYKH01000140.1 GCA_020722685.1 Caldithrix sp.
TTGCCGTTTCATCATCGTGATCCGTTTGATCGGTTGCTGATTGCCCAAGCATTGTAGTGAACTCCAAAAACTGGACACATCCGTAACCAACAACGTAGCTCAGTGTTATTCAGAGCAGAGGAGGTTCACTATGACCAAAAGGCACACATACTCACCCAAGTTCAAAAGCCAGATAGTTTTGGAATCACTGCGTAGCGAGAAGAGCCAAGCGGCTATCTGCCGCCAGCATGGCATCAGCTCTGACTTGCTCAGCCGCTGGCGACAGCAGTTTCTGGAACAAGCGCACCGGATCTTTGCTGATCCAGCCAGTCGTTCGGCAGAGCAAGTCCGCATAGCCGAGCTGGAACGGCTGGTTGGTCAGCTCACCTTTGAACTGGCGGCGGTAAAAAAACTCTCCACGCTCTTGAGCTCCCCCTCGACCAGAAACGGGAGGTGATTGGCATGATGGCGCAAGAGTACCCGGTGCGATTGCTGTGTGAGTTCCTGGACTGTGCCCCCAGTGCATACTACTACCAGCCTCAAGGACGGGACGATACCGAGCTCCGGGACTTGATTGAACAGATCGCCCTGGAATTCCCCTGCTACGGCTATCGTCGTATCACGGCTGAATTGCGGCGGCGAAAGCACCTCGTGAACCACAAACGGGTGCTGCGCATCATGCGGGAAGAGGACCTGCTGGTGCAGGTCAAACGCTACGTGCGCACTACCTTCAGCCAGCATGGCCTGGGACGGTATCCGAACCTGGTCAAGAACCTGAAGCCGGAAGGCCCTAACCACATCTGGTGTGGAGACATCACCTACATCCGCCTGCGTTCGGAGTTCCTGTACTTAGCGGTGCTGATGGACATCTTCACCCGCGCCATCCGTGGCTGGCATCTAGGCCATGACCTGACGGAAGAGTTGGTGCGCACAGCCCTGGAAAGAGCCTTGGCGGTTCACCCCGCCCCGCGCATCCACCATTCCGATCAAGGGGTTCAGTACGCCGCTCATGGCTACGTCGCTCTCCTGGAGGCGCACGGAGTACAGATCAGCATGGCCGCCGTGGGACGCCCGACGGAGAATGCCTATGCCGAGCGGCTCATCCGCACTCTGAAAGAGGAGGAAGTGTACCTGAACGACTACGAAGACTACGATGATGCGTACCGTCGCATCGGCCACTTTCTCGACGACGTCTACACGACCAAGCGAGTGCACTCAGCGTTGGATTACCTGACGCCCGCAGAGTTCGAGGCGCTTCACTCAGTCCAACAGCTCGCTTGATCGGTCAAGCCGGTTTGACTGATTCCCCTCGCTGATGTATAATGGGGCTCGACCCCACGGGAAGGCGAGAGGGATCGGTCACCTGGCCGGTTCGTCTCGTCTTTCAGTTCTGGGCCGAATGTTGCTTAAGAAGGCCCAAAAAGTGTCCAATCAAAGGGGTGCACTTCAAACAACGCTCCACCTAACCTCGTCCTGCTGCACGCCCACTGTCACGATGTCGCCCACTCGAAACGGTGTCCGTGACAATGACCTTTCGACTGAAGAGCCGGATGACGGGAAACTGTCACGTCCGGTTCGGGAGTGGCAGGGCGGTGGGCGACCGCCGCCCTGACCATAACTTAGCCCGCTCAGATGAGAGGAGAGAAAAGAATGTATAGCCTCGACTTTGACGATGTCAAGATGCGACTGGGTAAACCCTCATGGCAAGAACTTCCGTTTATGACCAAGGAAGACTTACGGTCCAAATCATATGATCTTCGCTCCTGGCCGGGAGCCTTCCGGTGGTTTTCCTCCAGCGGTACTACAGCACTGCCGGTTGTCTATCCTTGGACAACCGAAGATGAGGAAATCGCTCAAAAAGCCCTTCGCAAAATCCATCCGCCCAGCGAGAGGATGAAAGGGGAGACAGGGCTCGTCATTGCCCCAACTGGGTTACCTGCCATGTGGGCTCACATGGATAGACAATTGCGTCATTTAGGACTTGTGACTGCTCTCTCAGGTGTAGAACCCAAGTCCATATTCAACCTGATAACACTGTTGAAACCCCGGGCCATGATTAGCCTGCCACTTGTTCTATCCCGTTTGGGTGAACTGCGCGCTGTGTTGCCACAACTACAGCGGTGTTCGCCTGGCATATTGTTTACAGGTGGTGATGTTCTCTCGGATGCCCGGCGGTCCCGCATTGAGAAACTCTGGGGTGCCAGGGTGCGTAACTTCTATGGGCTATCTGAGGTCTTCGGTCCAGTGGCCAGCGAGACTGACACTCCAGGCGTACTTGTGTGGCAAGTTGATGAGGTCTTTGTTGAGATACTGGACCCTATCCAGAAAACACCTGTCCAGGAGGGTGAAACAGGTGTTGTTGTGATTACCACTCTCTGGCCACGCCCTGGAGCACTGGTTCGGTACTGGACTGGTGATTATTTCCGTCTCATCAAATGGTTGACTCCTGGAAGCCCTGTTTGTCAGGTCTGTGGGCGGGAGCGAGTGTCGCTGCCTGGGCTGAAAAAGGGATTCTTCCCGGTGGACGTGGATAACGTCCTGCTGGCAGATCCAGTATCTGGTCTGGAATGGACAGTAGAAATGAGTGAGCATGAAGGTCTGATCGTGGTAGAGACTACACAAGATGCAAGCGCCTTTGACCGATTGACCCTCGAGCGATTACAAGAGATGTTCGATTACCCGATCCGACTGGTGCCTGCTATGCCGGGGTCACTAGATCGTTCTAATCCCAAACTGGGCGTTGTCGATTCGGGTCCTGTCTCTAAACGGGGGGAGTAATATGCATACCTCACTTCCGCTGTCCGAAGTTGTTGCCCAAGCCGTCGCTGGTCGTGGGCCTCTTCCACGGCCTCTGCAAGCCACTCTCAATGTCACTGGCCGGTGCAATTCCCGCTGTATGTATTGTGCTTACGGTAGTGTAGGAGCCACGCAGAACACTGATGTTTCTTATGAGCGGCTATGCACGATAATGGAAGAACTGGCTATGCTTGGTGTACGGTCATTATGTTTGAGTGGCGGCGAGCCGTTGTTGCGCTCCGATCTGGACCAGATTATCCGAACAGCAGTGAATTTGGGAATGGTTGCGACCGTCACCACGAACGGCACACTGTTAGATCTTGCCACAGCGCAACGCCTGCATACAGCGGGGTTGTCGACGCTGGTGCTTTCCTTTGATTCATTCAAAAATGAGTTGTATCAGCAGATGCGTGGCATGCCGATTAACAAAGCAAAGCAGGCATTTCAGACACTTCAGGCCTACCGTCGCGGCGCTGAGTGTATCCCGAGGGTCGTGATTAATGTCGTCCTGACCCGTTTGAACATTGATCACCTGTTGTCTCATATTGATACGCTGTCTCAATTGTTGCTGCCGGAGGATCGGGTCACGATTCAAGCTTACCAACCCCCTTCCAATCTTCCGGCAGCCGATGACCCATTACGCTTCAGTCCCTCCGATCGCGAGCGTTTGGAAACCCTATGCGAAGCGCTCATATCCGCCCAAGCGCGCGGGGCACCTATCGGGAACAACACAGCGTTCCTTAGACGACTGCCAGCATTTCTGGCCGAGGGGCAGATGCCTGCTGGCTATCAGTGCACAATTGGGTATTCTACACTATATATCAAGGAAAACTTAGACATTCATCCTTGCTGGCAACTTCCACCAGTAGGCAACTTGAATCACACCCCCATAGCACAACTGTGGCGATCGTCACAATATGCAGCAGCTCGGGCTCGCATGCTGGCGCTGAATTGCCGCAAATGTGCTCTCGTCTGCCACTCACCAGAGTTCTTAGATATGTTGGCAGAACTGGTTGGCTATGAACCATTTTCCTGATGTCGTTCGAGCGCCGGGCATAACAATTGTCATCCCGGTCCGTGGACGGCTAGCATTGCTCCAGAAACTATTGGATTCGATAGTCGAAGCCCGAAATAGGGCTCCGATGGCTCTTTGTGAAGTCATCGTGGTCTGGGATGGGCCGGACGACCCGACACCCCAAATTAGTGACTTTTTCCAACGTACTGGTCTGTCAGTCCGTTGTCTGTTTGTCGAGGCCGGACCGGCGATGAAACGCAATGCGGGCATAGCTGCTGCTCGCACTGACGTGGTTCTGTGTGTAGATGCCGATTGCACCATTCATCAGAATCTTCTCAGAGCCACTGCCGATGCTTTTACATCTTCCGATGTTCATGCATTTGCCGTTCCTGTCGTGTTCGAATCGCCGACAGGGTTACTGGAGGCTGCAACTGCCGTCATGCCTTACCGCCAAGCCTTCGGGTGGGCTAGTAGCCATGAGAGACAATGGTGGGTCCCTAGCGCAACGCTCGCACTGCGCCGATCTACGGTAGAGCGACTGGGCGGCTTCTGGTCAGTGGGACACGGTGCTGACCGTGGCGAGGACGTTGATCTTGGCTTACGCTGGACAAACCGCCTTGACAGCCCGGCCATCGTAACCGACCCCTCCTGTCCATCGCTACACGAGCGCGAAACATGGCGCGGCCCACAAAGCGCCTGCGAGCGTGCTTGGCGCTTCGGAACTTCCGAGGGATACCTCTGGTCCCGTCATCCTGCTTTCAGAAGGCGCCGAATCCCGCCCATCTTGACTATAGCCTTGGCGTGCCTGCTATCTGCAGCGGTGTTTGGAACGCTCGGGGCCTTTGCTTGGAGGCCTTTGGTCACCGGCGTCCTTTTGCTCTGCGTTTGGATTATTACCGAGGTAATCCGATTTCGTCGGTCGGGCCTTCGGCTGGCAGCCTTGCCCGCCGGCCTTTTGCTAGCGTTCCTGTTCGAAACTGCACGCACGCTCTCGCTATGGCGGGCTGGGACGTTGACCGGCGGTTTATGGTTTCATCACAGGCAGCCGGCTGGCGAATGGCGTCTTCTGGCCCTGACTGGTTGGTTGCTGGCAGGAGTCGGCCTCGTGTTGTGGATGTTTCTTGTTTTGACTGCTGGAAGGTGAAGACATGCGCTTTTCGGTTGTGATACCTACCAGGAACAGTGAGGAGACTTTAGAAGCCACTCTCGCTAGTCTGCAGGAACAGACCTATCCCCCTTATGAAGTCATCGTCGCTGATGGTTGTAGCACAGACGCAACGCGGCAGATTGCCAATCGCTTCAATGCTTATGGAGTGGTCAATTCGGCCATCCACGCCGCTGGAGGGCGCAACCGTGGCGCAGCCGTTGCCAGCGGGGACTGGTTGGCTTTCATTGATTCCGACTGTTACGCTCCGCCGACCTGGCTGAGCACTGCGGTTACGCTGATAACGGAAAATCCCGATATAGTAGCACTGGGAGGATCACTCCGTGCATTACCCGTGATGAATGAGATCGAGCAGGTGGCAGCGGATGCCCTGCTGAAAGGAGTACTCCAGTACCCACAAGAACAACAGAGGTTCTTCACGAGATCGCTGCGCAGTGCACTCATCGGGGGCAATGTTTTTTACCGTAGAGACATTTTCTTTGCACTGGGTGGCTTTGACGAGCGCTTTGGGAATTTTGGTGAAGACATTGACCTGTTCTGGAGAACGGTTGCTGCTTTCCCTGGCCGGATTTTGAATGATCCTCAATTATACGTGAGCCAGCATTTCCCTGCTACTTGGAGCAGTCTCTTTCGCAAATGGTACCAGTACGGTATGGCCTCATGTTATCTACAACGTTACCATCTGGGGCGGTGGCGAATTGACTTGACGCATTACCATCGTTTGGGCGTGGCGCTTTATGCTCTGGTGACCCAACCCGATCAGCGGCGAACCAATTTGGCACGTGTGGTTCAGATCATCGGTCACTTATGCGGTAAATACTGTGGGTCAATACGCTTGAGGGTGGTGAACTTATGAGTGAGTCTTGTATTCCGCAGCGATGGTTGGTGATTATTCTGACTCACAATGAACCCATTTCCTTGATCCAGGACTGTCTGCGGTCGGTCCGTAAAGCAGCCGATTTTTTTATAGCTCAACACCCAACCTGCACGGTCCATATACACGTCGTAGATGATAGTGGGCCACAGTTACAGCACGTGCTACAGGAACTAGCTGACAGTCTGGGCATAGAGTTGGTGCATTTTGCTGGAACAATTTCGCAGAAGCGGAATGCGGGTTGCAGGAACTCGAGTGCAGATGTCGTTGTGTTCACTGATGCCGATTGTCATGTAGAGCAAGAGTGGTTGGTCTCTCATGCATCTGTATATGCAAGGCACCCTACTGCACCGGGTGTTGCTGGCGTCACTGTGCACCAGACAGACATCTCTCCGGCTTACGCTGCGGCACATCGCGCCGGTTTTCTAGTGGGCTTCCAATTCCCGGAGATGACGCCAATCACTCTCTGGGCCCCGTGCTCTAATTTGTCAATTCAAATGGAGGTATTTAGAAAGGTGAGCGGGTTTGATGAGGCATTCGCCTTCGCTGCTGAGGATGTGGACCTTGGCCTCAGAGTATGCTCCGTGTCTGGCCAGCGCATCGTATGTGAGGCATCTGCAGTCGTGCACCACGCTCCAGAGCCATTTATGCATGGCATATACTGGCGGGCCCGGGTATGGGGCCTAGGAGAAGCCTTGTTACTAACCCGGCATGTGCACCACCTGGTCCCGAGTCCACCGAAAACTGTGTTACTTGTTCTGCTTTCTCTGGGCTGGGCTCTAACAAGTCTACTGGCTTATCACAGATTCGCTGCTGTTATCGCCTTTCTTGTCATTTATATATTGGGCGGCCCACTCTTGGAAGCCTGGGAAACAAAAGATAGTTGGGCTGTTGTCATTAGAGCGCGCCTGCTGCAAATGCTCTTTCAACTGGGTGTATGTGCAGGCTTGCTCAAGGCAGGACGACCAGATTTGTTGGGTAAGCAGATGAACTATGGTGAGGGCCAATTTGTCTATGAGTGGCCATCAGCGGTACGCGCCATATGGGAATTCTTTGCTTTCCTTCTTTTCGCAGGGGTGATGAGTTGGTGAATGAATCTTCATCCTCTAAGCGGGAAATCTTGCGTATCTGTACAGTTACGCCGTGCCATAGTAGGCCTGATCTAGTGGGTAGGTTACTTTTATCTTTGAAACAAGTTGCAGAGGAAGACTTGGGACCGAACAGTGCCGTGGACATCATCATTGTTGATAGTACGCCTGAGGAATCACCAGCGGCAGAGCAGATTCGTGCTTGTTGTGAAGAGGTTGGCGCCTACTATGTCAGTGGGCCGGTAAGTGTGCGGGCAAAGCGGAATCTTGGCGCGCGTTTGGGCCGTTCGCGAGGGGCTGACATAGTCTTGTTCATAGACTCCGATTGTCAGGCCCAACCGGGGCTATTTCGCGAGCATCTGGCTGCTTATGAAAAGGATCGGTCACCTTTCACGCGGAGGCCCGTTGGTGCAGCGGCTGGAGTCACCAGATTCGTTGGGCCTGAATCGTCTGCCTTCCGTGCCATAGCTCAAACGCCTTCTTTGGATCCATTCTTTTTTGCTGAGCGTATGCCTGAAGTACCTTTTGCACCATGCACAAACTTTTCAATCCGGTTGGAGGTATTTGAACTTGTGGGAGGGTTTGTTGAGACCTGGGACTATCGTCTTGGCGGAGATGATACAGAATTGGGTCGTCGTATCAATAACGCTGGCTATGCCATCCTGTCACGACCTCAAGCCATCGTCTTCCATGACAAAAGCACATGGAACAGTTGGTTGGGCGTGTTTGAACGCGTATGGCGTTGGGGCAGGATGGACATTAACGTCCGACGCTCCGAGCCTGCAGCGAACCGACAATGGATTGCACCCCAACCTTTGATAGTGGCTTTGTTATTTTGTCCGTTGGCGATCGTATGGGGGCCAATCCCTTGCCTTATGCTTATCTTTTCTGCTCTGGTTTTGGTCCCGATCATAACTGCAATACTACAAGAATCAGATCAAGCACCACTAGTTGATCGAATTGCGGGGGAATTTCTTGTGCTTATCTTCAAACTGGGCGCGCTGTACGAGTCGTTAAAAACCGGACAATTATTACTATATTGTCAAGAAATCGTTACACACCCTATGCAGATCGGCACCTCATGGAATGCGCGTCGGCGAGCTGCATGGGCAAGCATCTTAATGTTACTGACTTGGCTGGTGTTGACCTTAGTGATATTGAACTTGGCTCGGCTGCTGTAGGAAAGGTTGAGAGATGACGGAAGCTTTTTGGACAACCATTGCACAAGTATCGGCCACATTTGCCGGCCTCGTCTTTGTGGGATTCTCAATCTATCTGGGCAACGTTCGCGAGGCTACAGCCGAGGTAAAGCGAGGATTGCCGGAATCCGAGGAGGCTTTTGGCAGCTTGATATACATTGTCGTCTACTCCAACCTTCTTTTTTACTGGCTCCCTTTGCTGCTATCACTGACAAGCCTTACTGAACGAACATATCCAGCACAAGTAACCACTGCAAAAGTCGTGTTTATTAGATTCTTGCTTTTGTTCTTGTTATTGTCCGGCTTCGCCCACCAGCTAAAGCCAGTTAGACAACAATGGCAAAGGATTCGGAACGCTGCGCGAATCTCACTCAAGAAGGAACAGCTTGCTTCTCTTAGCGGCATGCTGGCACAACAAAAAAAGGCGGAAGGGCTTCGGAAGGTAAGGTGGCAACGGCGACTGATATGGTGGCGAATGCTAACAGGCCAATGGCTTACGGCTGGTAACCATCTTCTAATACTTGGGTTATACCTTTTCTACCTTTTCGGGGGCATGGAGAGATGGCTGCAAGTATGGGCAGTAATTAATCTTGGCATGGGCGTGACTCTAAGTTTGATTGACTTAGCGTTGTTCCAACCTGAGAATGTGTTCTTTGCGAATCTTTCCCGGCTGGTAGAACTGCTTGAATCCCAAGCACGCGAGATATGTGACTTGATGGAAATCTTGTCGAAGCAATTCGAAAAAATGCGTCCATCATTGTCGTCTTTGAACCCGGAAACTTATACCGACCTGGATGGGAGGTATAAGGTCTTGCGAAGCCAGATACCAGAAAGCGGAGTCTCTCTGCCCCTAGTACAGGAATTCAGGGAGTTGGGACCTATTGTCTCCTTGGCAGAGATAAGGGGGTATAGTCAAGGTCTATCTTTGTTGCATGGAGGAGTCAAGGACTTTATGGAGAGACTCAAGCGGGCTGAGGAGCTTCTAGCGAGACAGCCAGGATAATCTTTACACAAAATGAGTACCCGCAATTCGCTCTGGGAGGTAGTTCTGTGATGATCAACTTGGATGCTGATATTATTCGGGCTTTTCACGAGCTATACTACGCTCGGAAGGAGCAGACGCGGGGCAATACTCGCTGGCTGGGTGTGCCCGTCCAGAAGTGTCCTCTTGACCTCTGGATCTATCAGGAGATCATATATGAAACCAGACCTGATTTGATCATTGAATGTGGCACGGCTAACGGAGGAAGTGCCTTGTACTTGGCTTCGATCTACGAATTGCTTGGCACTGGACACGTTGTGACAATTGATATCACCCCCCACAAAGTCCGCCCACAACACCCTCGGATCACGTACCTGACAGGCTCATCGATCTCACCTGAAGTTGTCAAGCAGGTAAAACAATTAGCGGTTAAGGCCAAAAGGATCATGGTGATTCTGGACTCAGACCACCACAAGGATCACGTGTTGCGTGAGCTAAGGACCTATAGCCCGTTGGTGACACCTGGATGTTATCTGATTGTCGAGGATACGAACTTGAATGGCCATCCAGTAGTCCCAGATTTCGGGCCAGGGCCATGGGAAGCTGTCGAGGAATTCTTGCGCCAGAATCATGATTTTGAAATTGACCAGAGCCGTGAGAAGTTTATGGTTACCGCCAATAAAAATGGTTATCTTAGACGGATCAGGTAAAAGCACTATCGGAACCATACACGACACCAAAGGCCGTTGGACCTATGCGACAGTGGTAAAAGAAGCAGAATGGTTGGCATCCGAGGAGGTGTCTCATGGATACTTCAATCTGCCAAGCAACTCGTTATTTTGAAAATCTCACCCTGTCAATCCACCAGAACGTGCCGATGGTTAGGCCCTTGACGGCTTCCTTTGCTATCACTACTCGATGCAACTCAAAATGCAACTATTGTAAGATATGGGAACTTGAGCCATATGATACCCCCATATCCGATCTGAAGCGGGCGGTTGATGAATTGAGGGATTTGGGCGTCTGCCTTGTTAACCTATCTGGCGGAGAACCGTTCTTGCACAATGATTTGCCGGAACTTATTGCCCATGTACGCTCACAAGGTCTAGTTGTTTCCCTAACCACCAACGGATCGTTGCTAAAATCGGAGCGTCTGTGGTCTGTTCTCGAAGCTGGCTTGGATGCACTCGGCCTATCCCTGGATACGATTGATCCAAATACCTACGCAACAATCCGTGGCATCCCACTGAAACCCATTCTAGACGGGCTTGATCGCCTCTTGCAGGCAAGAGCCAAGTTCCCAGGATTGGCGGTTTCAGTAAATTGCGTCATATCTAAAGCGAATATCGAGCAAGTCGTGCCTCTGGTTGAGTACTGCAACCGCCGGGGCATCGCTGTGGGTTTTCAACCTTTGCATCTCACGTATGCCAGTGGCCACGAGCCTGCGTCTCTAGTGTTCAACGAGCGGGATTTACCGCGCTTGCGCACTCTGATTGAGCAGTTGCTCAATATGCAGCAAAGGGGCTACCTAATCAATAGCGATCCCGCCTATCTGAAAGGGTTTCCTGACTTCCTGATTTACCGGCGGCTTCCTAAGGGATTCACCTGCAGCGCCGGCTTTACAACAATCTCCATAGATCATGCGCTCAACGTCCGAAGTTGTTGGCCAATGGATCCTGTTGGCAATCTTTATACGCAG
Source organism: Caldithrix sp. (assembly GCA_020722685.1). The sequence continues at coordinate 10,798 of DYKH01000140.1, forward strand.
CGGCTAGCAGAGATATGGTACTCTGAAGGGTATAGAAAACGCCGGGCCATGATGTTGAGATTAGAGTGTCCCAAATGTTGGCAACGTTGCCACATAGAACGCGGCTCCGAGCAATGGCTGCAGGGGTTCCTGGACTGGATTGCAATCAAGCGAGGTTCGCTATGCAAATAATGAAAGCGCCACCAAGCCAGGCTGTCGCCTTTACTACTGGGCTGCGCAAGTTGATGCGACACTTCCCTTATACTGAAATGTTGGCGCTGTTTTTGCCCATCTATGCCCATTTATACACCCACGGCCATATTGCTTCGCCCGGCGTATTTTTGCTCATGATACCGTTCATTTTTGCGGACGCGGCCGGCTTTGTTTATAATAACATGACCGATACTAAAGACGATCCCTATAGCAAAGCCAATCCGCTCGTAAGGGGTGAAGTCAGCCAAGCCCAAGCACGGGCGGTGCTTGGCGTTTCCCTAGCCCTTTCCATCATTTCCTTCCTGCTGTTGTACAAAACAAACGTGGCTCGGTTGGTTTACTTCGTGTATCTGTTTCTCTGCCTAGCCTACAGCGGTTTCGGCGTGCGGTTCAAAGAGATGTTGGTAGCTCCTCTGGTTGCCGCATTTATCGTCTGGGTCGGTGGTCCTGCTATTCTGCTGATTGAGTTCAAGAGATTTGACGCAGTCACTTTTTATCTGGTATTGGGTTCGTGGCTCGTTTTCATCGGCCGAGAGGTACTACATACCATCACTGATTACGAGACGGACATGCATTCAGGATATCGCACCTTCGCTGTCCAAGTGGGTTTGCGCATCTCTGGGTGGGTCCAAAACATAGCCTTCATTGCCGGCACGATGCTGCTAATAGGCAGCCTTTACGCTTACTTTGGTGGCCGGTCCATCAACGCTATGGGTGTTCTTCTGTTCATAATTATGGGTCTAGCAGTGGCCGTACACTTCGCGGCTAGTCTAAGCAAGCGGCCACTTGCCTCACGTGCGGCCTACTTGCTGATCCGGGTTTTCTACGTCATGTACGCGGCAGTCATCCTGCAACTCGCCCCCTTGATAGTGCTCATGTTTGCTTGGGTCTTCTGCACTAGCAAACGGAGCTGAACATGAGGCTGCTTTATATTGTTAATGTTTTCCCTCGCATAACGGAGACGTTTGTACTGCACCAGATAACTTACCTCATAGACCAGGGAAATGAGGTATCTATCCTTTCTTATCTTAGGCCAGAAGACCTGGACCCGCCAGACTATCTAATTCACGAAGATGTTCACCGATATAGTCTATTGGAGCGAGTTCACTACTTCCGCGATGCGATCGGCTCGATCGATAATCTCTACCATTTCAGGCTTGGATCGGGTCTGGTAGATTTCCTCAATCATACAGACCTGATCGTTGCCCACTTTGCCAATACACCTACCCAGATTGCCGAAAGGTTGTCGGCCTATTCAGGGGTGCCTTACATCTTCGTAGCACATGCCAGAGATATCTTTGTTAACCCGGACATCGAGAGGCTCCGTGAGCGGGTTGAACGATCGGCCAAGACAATAGTGCCTACAGAATTTAACAGGCGCTATCTGCTCGAACTGCTCGGTAACTCCTATGCAGCCAAAATTCGGGTCATTCGCTATGGCATAGATTTGGAGCGCTTTTCCCGTGAGCCAAAACGCCGACAACCCAAAGAGCTAATAGTTGTGCTTAGCATAGGGCGTTTGGTGGAGAAAAAAGGCATTGGCGACGCAATCAGAGCTTTCGCTCTTGTACAGTCCCAGCATCCACACGCTATACTGCGCATCATGGGAGATGGCCCATTAAAGAGCAAAATTGTCCAGCTGATAAATGAATTAGGATTGCAAACCAGAGTACAGTTAATTGGTTATGGTAGTCATCTAGCAGTAAAGGAAGAATTGCAGAACGCCGATATCTTTATTCTGCCCTCCCGTACTGCCCAGGACGGCGACCGAGAAGGACTGCCGGTAGCGATCCTTGAGGCATCGGCTATGTCTTTACCGGTGATCTCCACCTTGCATACCGGAATACCAGAAGGCGTCATCCAGGGCAAAACTGGATTCCTCGTAAGAGAGGGAGATATTACTGCGCTGGCACACAGGTTAGATCTTCTTTTGCGGGATGAGAAGCTGCGCAAGGAGATGGGCACCGCAGGACGCGAACATATTGCAAAGCACTTTGATCTAGAGGTTGAGATGGAGAAACTGATAGCGCTCATACAGGATGTGGTCATGCGCTAGTGTGTGTCCATCCGAGATACACTGTCAATGGGCAACTTCGTTTCTTAATGATGAGCGGGCTAGTTATGGTCGGTGAGGGGGTCGCCCCCCTCACCGCCACTCCCGAACCGGACGTGACAGTTTCCCGTCATCCGGCTCTTCAGTCGAAAG
>DYKH01000551.1 GCA_020722685.1 Caldithrix sp.
CGGCAAAGCAATCGACAACGGATTCCACCGCGCTGGTCTGATAGGGCTGGAGTTTGAATTTTAGTTTCATGTGCTTCTCGTCATTTTCTCTGCAAATTACTCTTTTTTCTCTGCAAGCTGCCAGCGAGGCGCTCGATCACTTCCGTTGTTGACGATCAATCCGTTCCGCCGCCATTTTGTAAGCAAGTTGTTTATTTTTATTATTTTTTGTTTATAGCCAAGGGCGTCGCTGAGCTTAGGGACTAACAATTTGTTTATGTCGCTACGACTTGCCAGACGAAATTGCCTCAAGTAGTCAATCAGCAACTTCGCATAGAAGTCATCATCTTGAGCGCGAGTGTGGATGTAGTCAACCTTGGTTGATGTCACTGCCGCTACGCTGGCAGAGACATGAAAATTGGGTTTGCGGCCTTCAATAAGTCCTTTACGCTTAAGATGTGCGGCTGCCTCATCATGTATAGGTAGCTTCTTCTGCACCCGATCCAGAGCCAGCACATCGGTAAACGCCAAATCTGTCTTCTGAATAAGCATGCGGCTGTAGGCCGGGTCAACCACACCACCATAAACAGTCAGCCTCACTGCTCTAGGCTCGCTCAGATCGTAGTCAGGCATCGGAAAGTACCGCCGGGCCTGACGTATGAACATGTCATGAATGCCATACCCCATGGTATCTATCATGTTCAACTCAGCCATGGCCTGGGCAAGAAAGGGGTTTCGATAGCGTTTCGGGATGCGGTTGCCTTCCAAATAGTCGGACGGCAAGCCATCAAAGAAGTTGCCCTCATTCTCGAACACCAACCGGTCGAGCTGCTCAATCACAACGATTCGGGCATGTCGGCTGTAGTCCTGATGGGCGATACAGTTATGCAAGGCCTCCAGAACAATTTTCTGATCGTATTTGGAAACCTCCACCGGCAGGAGCTGATCTTGTGGAAGCAACCGGAGCTGGATATTGCGGATACGCTGATAGAGCTGGGTTGTTGTCAACAAAAACGGCGGCGAAAAATGCTCATAGGCCCGCTCCTGCCCCTCCAGTTTCCAAGTCATCTGGGCAGGATGAGGAGAGAGATGCCAAGCCGCCTCAGGCTTGCCCAGCAGCAACAGGGCCGTCCGGGTAATCGAACCCCGAAGGGTCACACGCGCCCGGTCGAGAAATGTCGTCAAAGGCCAGGATTGCACCTCATCAGCCGCGAACCGGTTGGTGTATTTTCGTGCAAAGGCCTCACGCGCTTTCGCTAACGCTGTTTCGTCAAGATCCTGAAGCGAGGCGTTGGGCACCAACTGAGCCGTCCAGTCCGTCGGCAGAGCTTGCTGGCGAATTTCATCGAGTTTATCCAGTCCCAAATGAGTCAGGCTCTCGCCCGCCCGGGCATAATAATGGCCTTTCCAGGCAATCGGCATGCCACGGGGTGCCGCTGGAATTTCAAACAGGATCACCCGCCCGTCAGGATGAACAAGCTCATGAATGTTGCGGAAGGTGATGCTTGGCTCAGCATTCTCCGCTACCTGCATTTTGGTACTTTGCAACCGTTCCTGTTCTGGCCGGTAATCGCTGCCGACAACACTCCGCAACTTGTTATTCACACCAAAAACCAGCCAAGACTTTTCAAGACCGCGCAGATTGGCCTCATTGGCCAAAGCCGAAAAATATTCACCGATCTTGTCGGTCGAATAATCCTTACCCGCCTGTTTGAACTCGACAACCTCGTTTTCCCACTCATGAATGAGGTTATCCAACAACTGAAGCAGTTTTTTTTCATCCTTCATCCTTCAGCCCTCATCCTTCTTCATATCGCCTTCACTTCAGTGCCCGGAGACATCTGCTTAAAGATCTGTTCCACGTTGATCTTGACGGCATCGGAGACAAAGCCGGTGTCTCGGAACACAACACGCAGCGGTTCAAACCGGGCCAGCTCCTTGACCAGGTCCTCATTCACGCCGGCATCGAAGCAGG
>DYKH01000019.1 GCA_020722685.1 Caldithrix sp.
ATACGAGCCAACTTGTGTGTTAAACCCTGTACCTTTTGGTGATGCATAGACTTTTATATAATAAGTTCCAGCAGGGACGAAAGAAAACATAAATTCGACGTCGTAGTAACCCAATTCCGGAGTGCCCGGATTATCAGGGAACATTGGATTATTCGCGTCATCATGAGTCCAGAGTAGATTCCCAGCCGCGTCATAAATATCAATAATAGGATCGAGATCCCCTTTATACAATTCGAAGGGGCTATCTTCCCAGTTGCTCGCACTAGGACTATTCACAACCAGTGCTCTTAGGGCAGTACCGTTCACGGCAACGGTAAATTTGTAAAAGTCAGCATCGCCCGCTGGCAAAATGCTGTGATCCGAGAATGTTTGCCCGGAACTAATTTCATTAGCATTTGCCATCGTGTCATCGGGTTCATGCAGGTCCATCGTTACAAATCTAAGACCTATTTCATAATCGCCTACAGTCGGGGTCAACCATAGAGGCGAAGATTCAACCGAAATGAAATACCTTCCCGAAACCGGTAATTGGATATTGATGTAGGCATCCCAACCCGTCCCAGAATCATCATCTGTTACTAAAACAGTGCGATCGGGCAGGTAAAGAGTGATGTGTGGATCCAAATCAGCTTCGGAAGGCGGGAGCAACTGAGAGGGGTCTTGGTCGGATGACCAGTAGGGATTTGGTGTCTGGGTGATAATCTCGATAATATCACCTGCATTACCTTCAAAATAGAAAAAGTCAACATCACCTTCTGGGTAAACGTTGTGCTTAGCAGTGTGGAAGCCATCGATAAGTTCTTCCCCCTGATTATGAGTATTATCTGGCTCAAAGTCATCAGGCTGCAAGCTTGCTTCGACTTTTGTTACGGTCTTGCTGCTCTTTTTCTGAGTTGTTGCTGAGATTATTTCCTTTTTTCTCAGATCAAAATCTCTTTCCTTCTGAAGGGCAGATTTCTTCTCCTTGAGTAATTCTTTCTGCTTATCCTTTACCCCTGTTTGGTCGATTTTGGCGACCTGAAAGATTTCACGATAAGACTGCCGAATAGCCTCCATTCGCTTCGCCTGTTCTTCAGGTGTCTTAGCAGACATTTCGTAAGATTCCACCAATTTTTGGCTAATAACGTCTTGCCTAACGCCGTCTTTACCAATTTGATCGTTCTTCGCAATAGACTTGGTGTTATAAATCATCGCCGAAAAACAGATCAGCAAAGTCAACAAGATCGAACTTGCTTTCATTGATTAATCCTCCTAAAAAGAAAAATTCTTTATTGCGATGAGTAGAAAAAGTTCATCGCGTAGCCCATTAGATCTTAGAAATAGGTAGCTTCTCATAGGATATTCGCAAAGCGCGATTTCGTTTTAGGTAAATGGCTTGCCTAAAAGGTAAACCGTCATAGCTGCGAATATTCGATACTGCCAAATGGTAGGTAATCGGAAATTTCTTAACTGGAAGAGAGAATGTTTTGGAGAGCGTAGTAACCCGCGTAAGCTCGCGAAAGATAGGATTTCTTCTTCGAGCTGATGTAAATACGATTTGATCTCACTGACGGACATCCATTCTCCTCATTGAAATGATATTCTCATTCATTAATGAGGAGCATGGTCACCTTACTTCGGTGAGTAACTTATTCCCAAGCACCTAAACCCGATAAAACCACCTCCCATTACTCATCACCACACAAAGCCGCGTCAATCCACTGCCGATCGAGTGCCTGCTCCTTCGAAGCGTCAAATGGCTTTATGACCATTGACTGCAAACAATTCGCTGCAATTTAATTCGTTGCCAAAATACAGGGCGTACCAGCGCCTGCTTATAACAATGGCACGAATAATTGAAGCTTTACTACCGAATGCCGATTCCCCAATTGCTTTTTAGTTCTCTTCCATTACATGAGCTTCGAGTTTCTATGATCGACTATGAAGCCATGAATGGTCGTTTAGCAATGTTTTTCTGTGTTAACAAGATGTGTGAGACCAAAGCTGTCGTTCCAAAGCGATGCTACCAAGCTGCCAAATCTCAGCTACTGCCAAGATTAATTAGCCATTCATCCCCACCCATGCGATTTCCCTTGCTACACGAAATATAAGCATTTTTTGTCTTTTATGCAAGAAACAAAATAATTTTTTTTATCGTGCAAGCATAACACGTTATTCACAACAATTATTCCTTTGACCTATAATAACTTTTTCCAGTCAGATTCGCACTAGGTCTCATGAGCTTGATGACCTACACGTTCCCAAAACCCCAGCCCTAAAAGGGTTGTCAATCGCCAATCAGGCTTTCTTCGGCCCATTTCCAGCACTTGATTTGGTAGCCATTGCCTTCCACAACAACTGCTGCTGCATGGTCATTGTCAATCTCAACTGCGTGCATTGACCAGCTTGAAGCTTCATCAGGCGTCACTCTCGAAGCAAGCAGCTTGGCAGGCTTATCTGGAGCCAAAGTCACGTCAAACTCGTGAAGTGGAATTGAGAGTCCTTCACCTCGCGCTTTGATATAGGCCTCTTTTCGTGTCCAGCAATTGAAGAAGGCAGTCTTTTGCAAGCGTTTTTCTAAAGAAAGCAATTCCTCAACCTCTTTGGGAGAGAAAAACCGTTCCGCAATTTGCTGACTAGCCAAATCATCACGCTTCCACTCGATGTCAACACCGATCTTACGTTTGTAAGCAGCAGCAATAAGCGCGAGGCCGTGAGAATGCGAAAGATTAAACATTATATGACTTGCGCCCTTGTCTTCCGTCAGAAAGGGCTTTCCACACGAATTCTGCATAAAGCACAAATCTTTGGGCGAAGAATTTAGGTAATAACCAAGAATCTTTCTTAGCACACCATGAGCTACGATAAAGTGCTCGCGGTCTTTGGGGAAGTGAAAACGATTTGCCCTATCCTGCTCTTCACTGCTTATGATCTGCCAATAACGTTTTATGGTCTCAGCAGGTACGTCCAAGTCGACGAGCCAAACGTGTACCTCATTCGGTTCAATGACGGGCCGCCGCTCTGCGATATGCCAAGTTCTTAGGATGGATTCGCTCACTCTACTACTTCCCCATTCTCATCAGCATTTGCGCGACTTCATAGGCAAGAGTCTTTAGAAACACCGCCTGATTTGATTGGAAATAGAAGTGATTGCCAGCGATCAAATGCACGTTGAAGGTCGATGCCGTTTGCTCGCTCCATGCTTCGAGATTTTCTTGTGTAACATCAGGGTCATGGAGACCTCCGAATGCAGTTATGGGGCAGTCCAGCGGAGGCTCATACGTGAATTGGTAGGTCTCGCAAACCTTAAAGTCCGATCTCACTACGGGCAACAGCAACTGCATCAATTCCCTATTGCGCAAAACTTCTTCTGGAGTTCCATTAAGATTGCGTAGTTCCGCGATGAGCTCTTGCTCAGGTAGAGTATGCAAGCATTTGTGATTTCGTGGAACTTGTGGCGCTACATGTCCAGAAATAAATAACTGAACGGGTTCCCTTTCTTTCTGCCGCCGAAGCTGTCGAGCCAATTCAAAACTGATCAAGGCGCCCATGCTGTGCCCAAAAAAAGCGAACGGTTTGTCCATATAGGGAACAAGAGATCGTGAAAGCGTTTCCACCAGCGCCGATAGGCTATCGTAAGGTGACTCGCGTAGCCGCGCGCCTCGCCCGGGAATCTCCACAGGCATGATTTCGACGGCTTGAGGCAGTTGATCACCCCAACCACGAAAAACCGCAGCATTTGCTCCTGCATAGGGAAAACAGAATAGCCGAGCTTGTGCTTGCAAGTTAGGCCTTATGTACGGGAAAATAGAATTTGCGTTAAAGGAAATCGGCATACCTATTCACTCAACTTCGCATTCTTATTTGGCAGATGCGTTCACACCTTAGGTACGGCGTCTTTTGCTGATTCAACAAAAGACGCTTTCGCAGAATTCTTAATGTCTCACCTCACTTCTTAGCGGCCTCTTCCATTTTTTTTCTTAGGCTAAGCGGCCTCATGTCTGTCCAGACTTCTTTTATATAGGCAAGACATTCTTCTTTCAAGCCACTCTTGCCGACATCTCGCCAACCAAGCGGATTTTCACGATCAGCAGGCCAAATAGAATATTGCTCTTCATGATTTACCACTACTTTATAGATGGTTTTGTCTTCTCTTTCATCGCGGTTCATTTTTGTATTCCTTTATAGATTTGATTTAGGTTAAAAGTGATTGTTTGTTTTTTGCCGCTCTCCAGAATGCAGGTATCTCAACAAGAAACCTATTGTGACTGACTGAAATTTATCATATCCCTCCGACATCGATCATCTGCTAGCCCTGGGAGCATTCATGTCGTAGCCCCATGCCTCAAAGCTTCTCTGCCAGGCTTGAGCAATTTCGCTCCGCAACTCATCGGTTAACCCCGAATATGCATTCTTTTTATAATCACCCTTTGATTTGACGTATTGCTGTAAACAGGGCTTCAGATCATTAAAGTCTCCGATATCGAGGGCGTCATATATATATCGCATTTGACCAATAGGATCTTTTTCGAGGTCTTCAAAACACGCTTCGACGAAATTGCCTTGTGGAATCAATCCGCGCTGCGAAAAGAACGCATCATACATCGTTGCATATCTTCTAATGACGAGTTCCTTGTTCCCGCGATTGTCCTTTGGAGATTGTAGATGGGAAGCTTTGATGGCCGTTTCATAGAGGTGTTGCGTGGAGCTGAAAACAGCGTAAGGATTACGGTGAAGATGAACAAATTTCGCTTTTGGAAACATCTTCAATAAAAGCTTAACACGCCCGGTATGGCTAGGCGATTTCAACACTATGCGTCGGTTATATTTGAGTGTCAATTTTCTAACAAAAAGCAGTAAGGCATCTTGCCATATTTCGATCTCCGGTTGGGAGACTGTATAGAATGTAAGATAACGATCATAAAACTCGGCCCGACGCGGAAAAGGCCAAGCAAGTAGGGGTGAGCGAAGGCTAAGAACAGCCAATGCAAATTCATCTTCGGCTGGGCTTGTATATGTGACCTCAACATTGTCCATAGGGCGCTTTTGCGGCTTCTGGTTTTGGAGCTTCTTTGCAACGATTGGCTCCAAATGCAAGAAAGTATGCGGATTGTAAACCTCCAACAAATTAGGAAAGGCAAAGTGTTGGTCTAAGGAAAAAAACTGATGCAGCAGAGTGGTGCCGCTACGCCAGTGCCCCAAGATGAATATTGGATGTTGATCAATGGTTACATTTTGAATTCGCTCGCCAAAGAGGGCCTCTTCCTTTTTCCTAAGTCTGGAGTTGGACAGCGCCCGAATGGACAAGAATGCAGCTTTGTGCCAATGTTTGCCAGTAATTTGAAAACTGTTGTCCTTGAGAAGACGCCACCAGTCCATAAAAGTGATCCCCAAAACTGTGTTCATAATAAGTTTTCCTCTAAGTTCTTTTTGCAAACAATGTTCTTTATTCGTCCATCCCCGGTGTCTTAGTCCTGCCATTCCGACCGCAGGGAGAAATCTATCATTGTGGATTCTTCGGCAATGGGCGACCGTTTTGCGAATAGATTTCCCGTCAACCCAGAACTCGAAATGACACGCTTATTCAGTTACCTCTTCTTCCGGTTATTTCTATCTATGTCCCGCTTCCTTTGCGAAAATTATCATGCCGAGGGATGTTTAGGCAACCTTGACAGGTACTGTGAGAATTCGACACATCGAGTTATCACAGATGATCCTCATCTAAATACCCAAAGAGTGGCAATTCGACATTCGCGGCTTTTTTAACATTCTCGTAAGAGTTGCTTTGCTCGGGTGTAGAGCTCAAATACAGTCGAAAATTCTTATTCAAAAAGACAAGCGTTGTGAGCATAACCATACTGGCACTGCAAGCCACATAGATGGCCGGTATGTTTTGTTGCATTGCATCAGCAACTATCCCAGCCATTCCCATACCTATTGGGGTGAGACTTGCCGAAATGGCGCTTAATAAGCCCAAAATCCGGCCACGAATTTCTCCAGGAGTCGAGACCTGCAGAATGGTCATAATGCTGACGGTTATATAACCGCTGGTAAAGCCACCGGCGATCGCCAAGATTAAAGCGTATATCGGGACCCTAATCAGGCCCAGAATACCATAACCTATGGCATTTAATAAAATGAAAATGAGCACAGTCATTCCTCTGCTCTTTGCCGAAGTTCTTATTGCCCCCACGAATATATAGCCTAACAAGGTCCCGACTCCAGATCCGGCAGCAAGAAATCCGTACCAATCAATTTGTGCCCTAAGGACATCTTCCACATAAAACGGTAATAAGACAATGATCGGCGCGGTAAAAAAACTCATAAAGGCAGAAACTAAAACGACCTCCTTCAAACCAGGTTGCACTCTTGCGTAATGTAGTCCTTCAATGATATCTTCCTTGAACATCCGTAAACGTGATTGACCACTCCCCTTCTTTTCTTTAATTGCTTGGGGTATGTACACAAAGCATTGGCTGACAGAGGCGTAAAGATAGGCCAATCCATCAAACAGGAACAGCATAGCTGCACCGAGTAAGCGGAAAAGTACTCCTCCTAAGCCTTGTCCTAGAAACACAGAAATCTGCATAGTTAATTGACCTAACGAATTTGCGCTGGCCACCCTTTCCTTTGGTACCAAATCGGGGATGGTAGCGGAAATCGCCGGTCCAAAAAAGGCATTGACCGTCGCATTGAAAATAGCCACCGAAAAAAGAGCTACTAGAACCAGCTTGGTAGCATCAGGCTGCAAAAAAATGAGTGCAGATAGCGCCACTGCGGCTATGCTTCTACTAAGATGACTTATAATGATAATCTTTCGTCGCGAATAGCGGTCTGCGAGCACGCCTCCGATGGGTCCTAATAACACTCCAGGCAGATTAGAGAGCATTTGTAAAATCCCCATCAAGGTGGCGGAACCAGTGGCATGCTTTATCCAAAAAAGCATGGCAATGGTAAAGGCTTGAAAACCTAAATTGGCCAGGAATTGACCTTGCCATTGCAAAACATAGTTGCGATTAAAGAGTTTCTTCGGCGGCTCCATTAACCTCTCACTGCAATGCAGTCTTGATTCGTCGCAGGTTATCTTGTAGTTCAGCAATAAATTCTGCGTTGGGAACATCCCAGCACGTGCTCGGCATCATGGTTACAACTGTTCGATCTTCCCAGATTTGATAATGAAGACCAAAGTACTTTACATAAGGTAAGCGTATGCCAGGTCGCCCTACGACAGGGACTTCACGATATATTTCAGGATGTGAAACAATGACTTCGCGCCGGCCGTCAGGTTTTACAAGCCTTAGCATGCGCATCGTATGCAACGAGAACATTAAGATAAAACGTATCAAGCTCCCGTATACTCCTCTTCGAGATATCATGAATAAGGCAATGATTTCTGGCAATGGTAAGTGCTGTCTTGCCGTTCGACAAGCCATCGCTTGTGAGTCAATAGCGGCGCGTAAGAGTCTTTGTGTCTCGTCCATTTGGTAAGTGCCAGCCTCCATGTATTCCACGAAATGGATAACTTCAGGCGTCGTTACTACCGCCGTCACCAAATCCATGCAACGGTATTTTGACATGGTCAAGAATTGCGAAATCTTTACTATTCGTCCGGTCAAACGTTTGGTCGTCATCTGTAGCGCGATAATAAAAGTAGGTACTGGATCAAGTCCAAGGGTGGAAAACTCACTCTTACCAAAACTTGGGATTTCGAAGGTAGCCTGCTGATTATCCAAAACCCTTCGCAAATTTTTCCATGCCTTTTGTACCGCCACAGGCCTAATTTGCCACTTTAGCTCCGAAGCGACAGGCAAGAAGCCGGAATCTTGATCCACCCGATGTGGTAAGGAAAAATCGCAAGCACGCCTTTGCAATTCCGCGGCGGCTCGCATCATGGTATTACCATCTAAATAAGCGCTGAAATTGCATATTACACAGGCTTTGGCGTTGCCGAAAACTACCAGTTGCAGGCTCGAGTGAAACCATCTATTGGCACAATTCCCGCTATGACCCATATATGCGGCCTCAGCATAGCTTGCGGGTCTACTCTCCAGGTCTAAGCATAATGTAAAGAAGCTGTGCCGCAGGGTAAAGAGCGACTCCCTATTCACCTTAGATTTTTGTAGCTGGTCGAAGGCCCGAACCTGAGTTGTGTGTTCCGCACATGTCAAAATTCCGGGGGTAGGCTCATCGGAACGAAGCCGATGTCCTTGCGCAAATTGCACCAGATCGAAGAGAGCCTTTTCTACTTTCTCAGGAGTGAGTTCTGCCGTTAAATCACCTATCTGCAAAGAATAGAATTTTCTCCCTATGGCAATGATTATTTGCGAAACGTTTGTGCTTTTAAAAATACGGGGACGTCTGCCTTCTACTATTAAAGAGGTTGAAAAAAGGTTTGGGTATTGACCCATTTCCAAAATTTGCCCACGAAACTCATCCGGGGGTAACACTCCAGAATTAAGGTCCCTATGAAGGCTGCGAACCGCCATAATCAAAGTAGCAGCACGAGTCAGTGGACTTACATTTCTTGGGTCGTCCTGCAAAGCCAAGGTAGCGGACACCACAGGTGCGAATAAATAACTTCCGCGAAGATTGGTCTCCCTCAAGAGCCCTTCCAATTTGTCAGGTAATTGCTTGTGGAAGCGTCGAAAACCCGTCACCGTCAGTACGGCCTTGACCAACAGGCTGGCACCAGAATGAGTTTTTATGCCTAATTCTTGCAGCGAACTTGGATCATCCGCAGCAAGCAATGGCACCAAAGGCGGTTTGGGATAGCTTGCTATTTGTTCGTAAATGTCTCGGGTTCGCTCACCCATTTCCATTTAACAAATCCTTCAGGTGGAATTGGCAAAATATTCTAACTTTATTCGTACATATTTAGCCAACTGAATAATTGTGTCATTTCGAACGGAGTGAGAAATCTGGGAGCAACGAATTCGTACAACCACGCAGATTCGGAAGTGACAGATTCCTCCCTGCGGTCGGAATGACAGGCTTTGGTTCAGACGGCTAAATTCTTACCTTTATTCAAAAGTCATCGCATGAGTCGAATCATATCCCCACTCGGAAAAGCTTTTGTGCCACTTCTCCGCTATTTTGTTGACAAGCTCCTCGGGGAGAGGATCAAATACATTCTTTTTGTAATCAGACAAATGACTAATATACTCCTGAAACTTCGGCCTGACGGCCTGGTAGCCATCCAAGTTTAGTGACGCGTAAATTTTTTCCATGCCTCCTATCTTATCTTTTTCAAATTCCTCAAAGCATACTTCACAAAATTGCCCTGCAGGGATCAAACATCTTTCAGCAAAAAATGCCTCATACATGGCTTGATAATGATCAAGGATCTTTTCATTGAGGTCGTCCCATTCGATATTTTGTAGACAAATACGCGGCCACATTTTCTCGTGCAATCTTCGCGTCGATTGGAATACTCTAAAAGGGTTCCGATAGACATGTACAAATCGAGCATCCGGGAACATTTCTACGAGTAACCTAATGCGAGCGGTATTGATGGGCGACTTGAGAACCAATGACTTTCCGTAACGATAGGCCAGCTTTTTGTAGAAAAACATTGAGGAATCTTTCCATCGCTGTATCCTTTCTTGGGAGGCCTCCTGAAAAGTCAAGTACCTATCGTAGTATCCATTCGACTTCTGAAAAGACCATCCGATCAGCGGCGAACAGAAGCTCATTTGCGCTATCGCCGATTCATCTTCTCCGGGGCTATTGAAAGTGACCAACATGTTATCCATTGGGCGAGTTCTGGGTGCCATTTTAGTCAATTCCGGTGCCACCACTGCTTCGCGATGAAGAAAAGTATGCGGATGAGTCACTTGAAAAAGATTGGGATAAGCAAATTGTGGATCGAGCGCAAACAAGTTGTGCAAGAGCGTTGTTCCAGAGCGCCAGTGGCCAACAATGAAAAGAGGCGCTTTGATTTGCGTTTCGAGAATCTGACTACCGAATTTTTTTTCTTCTTTCTTCCGCACTCGAGTATTTAGTAAACTAAGAAAGGTAACAAAAGCTGCTCTTTTCCAATAGGAACGGCCGATTGCAAATCGATTTTCTTTAAGTAGCATGAACCAATCGCCAGTTGTAATACCAAGGAAAAAATCCATACGTCATTCTTCTCCGCAACAATCCATCTCCATAGATTGATTCATCCTCTTACTCAAAGAGTCTGCCAATTTTTTCCAACTCCTGCACATAATTATTAGCAAGCCACTCAATAGTAGATCGTTTATGTAATTCTCTGCTGTAGAGCCAGCGGATGTGAAGCTGGCGGCCACTAACAATTCCTACGACATAGAGCTTTGCTGGCCGTGCGGCCTTAGGGCTTTGCTCTACCCCCACAGATTCTTTGGCAATTTTTATAGGTACCATTTGCCCAGAAACAGCTTGATCAAATTGACCAAGGTAATTAAAGTTAACCTCTGGCTCCGGGAGGTCCTTCAACTGCGCTCTGACTTGTCCGTCTGGATAAAGATAGCGAAGAACACCATGATTGAATCCATGATTAGGTACCGATCGAAGCTGAGCTTTTATTTGCTCCAGTTGTTCTTCCAAATCGTCACTGCTGCCGAGGTTTAGCAAAACCGGATAACTAGTGGTAAACCAGCCCATGGTTTTGGAAAGGTTCACTCCGGGAAGTATCTCCTCTCGGCCGTGGCCATCCATTTGAATCAGAAGGTGACGTTTACCAGTCCATTGAGCAAAGGTGCGCAGCAAGGCGGTCAGCAAGACTTCATTAATCTGGGCGCCCTTCGCTTTTGGCAGCCGCTGTAACAACGTCTTCGTTATTTGCGGCTTCAACGAAAAAGTAATATTGTCTGAAGATCCGTAGGTATTTTCGCCGTTCGGATTATCCACCGGTATGCTGTACGGCTCGCTTTCCCCGATCTTTAACCAGTACTGCAGATCTTCGCGCATCTCGGTATTCTCAGCGTATTGCCTTAAGTGACGAGCAAAAGTCTGATACGAAGTAGTCTTGGCCGGCAGCTTCGCCTCCCCCTTTTCACTTAGCTGCTTGTAGACGCTAATAAAGTCACCGAGGAATATTCGCCAAGAAAATGCGTCCGTGATCAGGTGGTGGAACACTATTAACAACCGTGCAGCACGCCGTACACCCAAGTTGAAATAGGCAACGCGGAATAATGGAGCTTTGGTAACATCAAAGCTTGTTTGCAAAGATGCAGCGATGGCTTCTATCTCTTGCTTTTGCTGTCGCAAAGGCGTGCGCGAAAGGTTGTAATAATAGAATGGAACCTGCAAATCATCGTTAGAAGTGATCCCTTGCCAGCCGGATTCTGATCGAACAAAAGACGTGCGGAGAGAGTCATGATGTTTCATCAACTGCTGAACCGTCTTTTGCAGGACTTCTACCTTTGGCTTCCAGACGACCTCCAACATCATCGCCGTGTTAAAGTGATGCATTTCCACAGGGTGCTGTTCGAGAAAGCGAAGCTGGATCGGGGTTAGCGGAAAAGGAGCAGAATCCATCTGCGGCTCCACCTGAGCGGCTTCGGCGTGCTGGGCTAAAACAGCCAAATCCTCTATGAAGGGATGCTGCATAATAAGCTTGGGGGTCAACGCCAAACCCGCTTGATTGGCCAAAGCCACAACTTGGATACTCAGCAGCGAGTCGCCACCTATCTCAAAAAAGTTATCTTTGATGCCAATTCTCTCTACGCCCAAAATTTGCTGCCAAATCTGGGCAAGGATCTTTTCTGTCTCCGTATGCGGCGCAAGGTATTGATGCAGGCTTTCGGTTCGGCTAATAATCGGATCGGGCAATGCCTGTCGATTAACTTTGCCGTTTGGCGTCAAAGGTAATGCATCTAACGGGACAAACAGCGAGGGAATCATATATTCCGGCAGTTTTTCTTTTAGGTATTTTTGCAATTCATCACTAGCGGGTACCGTTTTTTGTGCTGGAACAAGGTAAGCTATTAAGCGTTTCTCTTCCTTTCCTGATCCGAACTCTTTCGTCATCACCGCAGCATCCTTTATGAGTGGATGTTGACGTAGACAATCTTCAATCTCGCCCAATTCAATGCGGAAGCCTCTTACCTTCACTTGAAAATCCACGCGACCTATGAATTCAATATTGCCATCGGGCAAAAAGCGGGCAAAGTCGCCGGTGCGATATAGACGAGAGCCAGGTTCGGCAGAAAATGGATGCGGAATGAATTTTTCCGCCGTCAAGTCCGCACGGTTGTTATAGCCTCGCGCCAAACCAACACCGCCAATGAACAATTCACCCATGACTCCAATAGGGACGGGATTCATGTGCGCGTCTAAAATGTACAATTGGGTATTATGCATGGGACGCCCAATCGGGATGTTCTCACGCCCTTTCTCTTTGCCATGGACCCAATAACTGGTAACGCCCACGGTTGCTTCAGTAGGTCCATAAGCATTGAGAAAGCGTCTCCCAGTTGACCATTTTTCCGCAAGGTCTGCGGTGCAGTTTTCCCCGGCGGAAATAATCGTGCGCAAATCTGGTAAATTATCGTTCGGTAACAGCCGCAAAACTGAAGGCGGCAAAGTAACGACGCTGATAGATTTTTCGCGGAAATACTGCAGCAAATCTGCAAACGAAGTAATGATTTCGCGTGAAGGCAGATACAAGGCCGCTCCACTCAATAAGGCCATGAAAATTTCCGACACCGACGCATCGAAGCCAAATGAGGCAAATTGGAGCACCCGGCTTTTTCGATGTACCTGAAAATCGTTTATCTGCGCTTGGGTTAGGTTACACAAGCCGCGGTGCTGTAGCATTACCCCCTTTGGCCTACCCGTGGAGCCGGAGGTATAAATGATGTAAGCAAGATTTTCGGCCGTTACTGCGGCTTTCGGCTCTTGTTTGCTTTCTTTGGCAATAGTCGGCCAGCCGTCATCCAAGCTTATGATTTTGAGACTTTCTGTAGTAGATTGTTTTTCACCTGACTTGACATTCAAGAAACCAAGGGCCGGCAATAGTTCCTTTTTCGTCAGCATTACCGAGACTCTGGAATCTTCCAGCATATATTGTAACCGCTCGGGCGGATAGGTCGGGTCAAGCGGCAGATAGGCGCCACCGGCCTTCATGATGCCCAGAATGCCGATGATCATTTCCAATGAACGTTCGACACACAAACCGACGCGGTCCTCAGTCTGGATGCCCAGTTTTTGCAAGTAGTTTGCCAATCTATTCGCCTGGGCATTCAACTGCCGATAACTGAGTTGTTGATTCTCAAAATACACAGCAGGAGCCTCCGGCGTCCGTTCCACTTGAGCTAAGAAAAGTTCATGCACACAGGAATCAGAAGGATAAGCCGCTTTGGTATCGTTCCAGTGCACTATAATCTGCTGCGCTTCAGCCTCAGAAAGAAATGGAAGCTCGGAGATAGCGCAGTCAGGATGAGCTACAATATTTTCCAATAGGGCGCCAAAGTGGCCGATCATTCTTGCGATCGTGGCCTCATCAAAAAGATCGGTATTGTACTCAAAAGATCCTGCCAGCCCATCGGCTGCTTCAATGATCGAAAGCGTCAAATCAAATTTGGCCAACCCGCTTTGCAATTCGGTTGGTACAATTTTCAAATCAGTAAGCTGCTGCGTTGGTAGCGGCGCGTTTTGAAATACGAACATGACTTGAAACAGGGGTGAATGGCTCATGTTGCGCACCGGATTCAAGGCGTCTACCAACATTTCAAAGGGCAAGTCCTGATGGGCGTAAGCCTCTAACGAGGTTTGGCGTACTCGTCGAAGCAGTTCGCGGAAACTGGGTTCGCCGAAAAGATTCGTGCGCATCACCAATGTATTGACAAAGAAGCCAATTAGCCCTTCCGTCTCCCGTTGATTGCGGTTGGCAATGGCGGTGCCAACATTGATGTCATCTTGACCACTATAGCGAAAAAGCAGGACATTAAAAGCCGCCAAGACCGTCATAAACAAGGTTGCCCCTTCTTCTTGACTGAGGTGGCGAACCGCATTGGCCAACTCCGCGGGCAAGGCAAAAGCCAGAGTCTTGCCGCGGAAACTCTGTACCGCTGGTCGCGGCCGATCCGTAGGCAATTCCAATAGCGGTGGACTGCCAGACAAGCGCTGCTTCCAATAGGACAACTGCGCTTCTAACACGTCACCCCGCAGCCATTGCCGTTGCCAGTGCGCAAAATCGGCATACTGTAGGCGCAGCTCCGGCAATGGCGAAGGTTTGCCCGCGAGAAAAGCATTATACAGTGCAGCCACTTCTTGTACAAAAATTCCCATAGACCAGCCGTCCGCAACGATGTGGTGCATAGTCAAAAGGAAAATATGTTCATCATCGGCAAGACGCACCAGCCGGGTTCGTAACAAGGGGCCAGCGCTCAGATCAAAAGGCTGCAAAGCCTCTTGCATCGCCAGATGCATAGCTTCGGCATCTTGCTGGTCTTTGCTTAGGGTGCGCAAATCTTCCACCGTGAGCGAAACTTGCATCCGCGGCTGAATGACTTGTCGGGGCCGGCCATTCTCCATGGCAAAAACCGTCCGCAAGATTTCATGTCGTTGAACGATTTCCTGTAGGCTTTTTTCCAGTATTTCCAGATGCAAGGTTCCTGTCAGCCGCACCACAGAGGGAAGGTTGTACAATGGACTGTTCGGTTCTAATTGGTCCAAGTACCACAGACGTTGCTGGGCAAAAGAAAGAGGCAATTCTTCTTCCCGCGAAACGGGCTGAATCTCAGGTGGGAGCACGCCCTGGGCCGCGCGCATGGCAGACTGAACTTTTTGTGCCAGTTCCGCCACTGTGGATGCCTCAAAAATGGCAGCCAAAGGCAAATCGATGTGGAATGCGTCGCGTAATCGCGAAACAAGCTGGGTAGCCAGCAACGAATGCCCGCCCAGATCGAAAAAGTTGTCCGACACTCCAATCTGCTCAACCTGAAGAATTTGCTGCCAAAGGGCGACAATAATACTTTCCTCTGGGGTGCGAGGCGCAATGTAAGTGCGTTCGCCGCTTTGTGCGGACTGGTCCGGCTCCGGCAAGGCCCGGCGATCAATTTTACCATTAGGCGTAAGCGGCAAAGCCTCCAACACGACAAAGGCGGAGGGGATCATGTACTCCGGCAAACGTTCGCGCAAATAATCTCGCGCCTCACTCGTGGTTACCACCTGATCTGGTTGGGAGACTAAATAAGCAATCAAGCGGCTCTCTCCGGCCATCAGCTTGGACTCTTTGGCGATAACCACCGCTTCGCGCAAGGCCGGATGCTCCCTTAAAACGGCCTCCACTTCACCTAACTCAATGCGGAAGCCGCGCACTTTTACCTGATGATCGATACGGCCCAAGAACTCGATGTTGCCATCATCAAAAAAGCGCGCCAAATCACCGGTGCGATACAGCCGCGCGCCGGGCCGCTTGGAGAATGGATTGGGGACAAATTTCTCGGCCGTCAAGTCAGGTAAATTCCTGTAGCCACGAGCTAACCCCACACCGCCGATGTACAATTCCCCTATCACACCGATAGGCGCGGGATTCATTCGCTGGTCCAATATATAAAGCTGAGTGTTGGCGATGGGTCGACCAATAGGGATGCTGATCCCATTTGCTGGCATTTCATCTACCAGATAACTGCTTACGCCAATGGTCGCCTCCGTTGGCCCGTAGGCATTCAAGAACCGTCGGCCTTTTGACCAGCGTTCGGCCAAGTCTCTGGAACACCTCTCCCCTGCCGAAATAATTGTCTCTAAACTGGGCAAATCGTTTTCGGGAAGAACTCGCAATACTGAGGGTGGTAATGTCACTGTAGTTATGCGTTCTTCGCGGAACAAGCGCAACAGATCCGGCGGCGACATCAAGACTTCGCGCGGAGCCAAATACAAAGTGGCACCAGTTAACAAAGCCATGAAAATTTCCGACACCGAGGCATCAAAGCTGAAGGAGGCGAATTGTAAGACCCGACTCTGCGCGTGGACATTAAAGTCCTTGATCTGAGATGTCGTCAGGTTGTTCAAGCCGCGATGCCGCAGCATCACGCCTTTGGGCCTGCCGGTGGATCCGGAAGTAAAGATCATGTAGGCTAAATTATCTACCGAAACGTCAATGTCGGGATTCTCCTCGCTTTCCTGGGCGATCTCTGGCCAATCGGAATCCAGACAAACCACTTTTGGATTGCGGATTTCCGATTGCGGATTTCTGATTGCGGATTGCGGATTCTCACCTGCAACTTGGGTCTTCAAACCTACAGCTTGCGACTTGTAACCTGCAACTTGCAACGTGTTGTTTTCCGAAATCCGGAATCCGAAATTCGAAATTAAACGTTGTTGGGTAAGCAGCACCTGGACGCCAGAATCTTCTAACATATAGGCCAAACGCTCTGCCGGATAGCTGGGATCTAATGGTACATAGGCCCCACCGGCTTTGAGGATGCCTAACAGGCCAACCACCATCTCAATCGACCGATCGACGCAAACTCCTACCAATACCTCCGGCCCTATACTTAGCTTGCGCAAGTGATGCGCCAATTGATTAGCGCGCCGATTCAATTGTTGGTACGTAACTTTTTCACCGGCGAAAACCAGGGCAATGGCCTCAGGGGTGCGCTCCACTTGTGCTTCAAAAAGTTGATGGATGCAGCGATCCCGCGGATATTCGGCAACGGTATCGTTCCAAGCTTCCAAGACTTGGTGCTGTTCCGCTTCCGGCAGCAATGGCACAGAGAGAATGCTTTGCTCTGGCGCTGCGACAAGTCCTTGCAACAAGATCTTAAAATGTCCCAGCATCCGTTCGACGGTATCGCCCTCAAACAAATCGGTATTGAATTCTAAGGCGCCACTGAGTCTATCCACCTCCTCCCGCAAGGAAAGAACCAAATCATACTGTACCGTTCCGCTATCTACCTCTAATGGCTGCAACCGCAGACCTGGCAATTCTTGTGCTTGCATCGGAGTATTCTGCAAAACAAGCATCACTTGAAACAGGGGGGTGTGACTCAAATCTCGCTCCGGCTGCAAGGCTTCCACCAGCTTCTCAAACGGCACATCCTGATGTGCATAAGCATCCAAGGCCGTTTCTCGAACTCGATGCAGCAATTGCTTGAAGCTTGGTTCTCCGGATAAATCCGTACGTATTACCAGCGTGTTGACAAAGAAGCCTATGAGAGCCTCCGTTTCAGATCTATTTCTGTTCGCAATGGGCGTACCAACGCTGATATCCTCCTGCCCGGAATAGCGGTATAAGAGGGTCTGGAATGCCGCCATGAGCGTCATGAATAACGTAACTCCCTCCTGCCGACCTAATTCCCGAATGGCCGAAGTCAGCTCTGGCGATAATTCAAAGGTCTTGAGGCTGCCCCTAAAGGTTTTCACCGCTGGGCGCGGCCGATCCGTTGGCAACTGCAAGACCGACGAACTGCCTGCAAGCTGCTTCTGCCAATAGGCAATTTCCGCCTCTAATATCTCTCCCTGCAGCCACTGCCGCTGCCAATAGCTAAAGTCCGCATACTGAATGGGCAAATCAACCAACGGTGAAGGTTGGCCCAAGGAAAACGCTTCGTACAAGGCGGCCACCTCTTGCACCAAAATGGCCATAGACCAACCATCCGAAATAATGTGGTGCAGCGTCAAAAGCAAAATGTGCTCCTCTTCACCGAGTCGCAGCAAGCTGGCGCGAAGCAACGGACCCAGACTGAGAGCAAAGGGCTGCTTCGCTTCCTCCCGCGCCAAACGGAGGGCTTCCGTCTCTTTTTCCGCCTCGGCCAAGGCGCTTAGATCCACCATGCGCAATGTCAAAGAACCTTCCGGAGCAACCACCTGCACGGGCTCACCGTCCACCACTGAAAAACTTGTCCGTAAGACCTCATGCCGCCGCACCACCTCACTCAAACTCCGGCTAAATGCAGACACATCCAGGTGGCCTACGAAACGAATAGCCGCGGGAATATTGTAACTATGGTTTCCAGGTTCCAACTGGTCCAAAAACCATAACCGTTGTTGGCCAAAGGATAAGGGCAAACGTGTGCCTTCACCTCGGGGAATGGGCCGGAGGGGAGGAACTGACGTCTGGATTTGCTGTTTTGCAGTCTGAATTTTCTTGGACAGCTCGGCGACAGTAGGAGCTTCAAAAATGGCGCGAAGAGGCAATTCCACCTCGAATACATCGCGGATGCGAGACATAAGCTGCGTGGCTAACAACGAATGCCCGCCTATCTCAAAAAAGTTGTCACGGATGCTCACTCGGCTCACACCTAGGACCTTGCCATAGGTCTCTGCGAGCAATTCCTCTGTTGGCGTTCTCGGAGCAACGAATTCATCCAGCATCTCGGAGCGAGTCTCAGTGGGCGCCGGTAACGCCTTGCGATCCACTTTGCCATTAGGAGTCAACGGCAGAGCATCCAGCTTTACAAAAAAGGAAGGAATCATGTATTGCGGCAGCTTTTCCTGTAAATAGCCGCGTAATTCATTGATCGCCGGAACGGTTTCGCCCGCAGGAACAACATAAGCTACCAAGCGCTTATCAACTCCCGCTTGCTCGGATTCCCGTGCTACGACAACGACCTCGCGCAAGGCAGGATGTTTGCCCAAGACTGCCTCGATTTCTCCCAATTCGATGCGGAAGCCGCGAATCTTGACCTGATGGTCGATGCGGCCCAAGAATTCCATATTACCGTCCGCCAGGTACTTGACCAAATCGCCGGTCCGGTACAACCGAGCGCCCGGTTCACCAGCAAAAGGATCCGGCACAAACCTTTCCGCCGTCAAATCCGGACGGTGGAGATAACCTCGCGCCACCCCATCTCCACCGATATACATTTCCCCCGGAACTCCCACCGGCACAGGATTAAGCCCTTCGTCAAGTAGATAAATTCGCGTGTTGGGGATCGGCTTACCAATAGGAATCGATCCCGGCTTTTTCCAATCCGTCGGAGTATTGAAAACTACGCAGCCGACCACCGTCTCGGTAGGGCCGTATTCGTTGACCAGCAAGGTCTCCGGCGCATGCTCTTGCCAAAAAGCGATCTGATCTGCGGTCAGATTCTCGCCGCCAATGATAAATGCCCGCGTACGCCCACGCCCCTGTTCCGGCGGTAATTGATGACTCAACAGCTCCAAATGCGCCGGCGTGATCTTGATCAGGCTGAAGTCGCCCTCTTGCCGTAACGCCGCGCTCAACGCCTCGACATCATGCGCTCCTGCCACCAACTTCACCGTCCGACCCACTAACAAGGGCGCAAATAGCCCGGTGACCGTGGCATCAAAGGCAATGGTAGAATGCACCAAACTTCCCTTCCCCTCTCCTACCGGATAGGCCTGTAAGCACCAATTCAGGTAATTGGTCAGCCCTTTATGGGTGATCAAGGTTCCTTTCGGCTTGCCGGTAGATCCGGAAGTGTAGATCACATAGGCAAGGTTTTCTTCCGTTACACCACTGTCAAAATCATCCGCCGCTTCTTGCGCTATGAGCGGCCAATCGGCATCTAGCCGTAATACGGAAAGATTGCTAAAATCCGCAATCCGCAATCCGAAATCCGGAATCGAGTGTTCCTGCGTCAGCAGCACCTTTACCCCCGAATCAGCCAAGGTGTAGGCGATGCGCTCCTCCGGCCAACTCGTGTCAATGGGCACATAGGCCCCTCCCGCCTTTAAAATGCCCAGCAGCGCCACCAACATCTCCAGTGAAGGATCGAGGAAAACGCCCACCAGGTCATCCGCTCCTACGCCACTTTTACGCAGGTAATGCCCCAATTGGTTGGCTCGTTGGTTCAGTTCCAGATACGTTAGCTGATCCTCGCCAAAACTTGCTGCCACGGCATCTGGCGTACGCTCCACCTGTTGCGCAAAGGCGCGATGAACGGGCAGCTTTTGCGCATAATCTAACTGAGTGTCATTCCATTCCCGCAATAGACGGCTTTGCTCTGCCTCAGTAAGGATCGGCAGGGCAGAGATAGTCTGATCAGGATTCGTGACAATGCTCTCCAACAGGCGTTGGAAATGCTGAATCATCCGAGCTATGGTAGAGCTATCAAAAAGGTCCGTGTTGTATTCCAGTGCGCCGCCAAGCTGGTCGCCTTGTTCGAGCATGAAAAGGGTTAAATCGAATTTTGCGGTGCCGCTATGAGCTTCGACAGGGCTTAGAGTCAAACCCGGTTGCGTCAAGACTTGTCTTGGTGTGTTCTGCAGGGCAAACATCACTTGGAACAAGGGGGGATGGCTGAGATTGCGTTTGGGCTGTAGAGCGTCCACCAGTTTTTCAAAGGGTACATCCTGATGTGCGTAGGCTTCCAAGGCTGTTTCACGTACTCTTTTGAGCGCCTTGCGGAAGCTTGGATTGCCGGAAAGGTCTGTGCGAAAAACCAAAGTATTTACAAAAAAGCCGATGAGCCTTTCTATCTCGGCCCGGGTCCTGTTGGCAATGGGAGAACCGATTGCCAAGTCCGTTTCACCAGAATATCGGAATAACAAGGTCTGAAATGCGGCCAGCAACGTCATAAATAAAGTCGTACCTTCTGCTCTGCCAAGCTCTTTAATGGCCTTCGACAACTTGTCCGATAGGACAAAGGTTTGATATGCGCCTTTAAAGGTCTGCACAGGCGGTCGCGGGCGGTCAGTAGGTAGTGACAACAGGGGCGGCAGCCCGGCAAGTTTCTTTTTCCAATAGCTCAGTTGGGTTTCCATGACTTCGCCCCGCAGGTATTCCTGCTGCCATGAAGCATAGTCCGCATATTGGATCGGCAGTTCGGCCAAGGGCGAAGGTTGGCCTTTAGAAAAGGCGTCATAAAGCGCGGCCAATTCTTGAATCAAAACGACGCTGGACCAGTCATCCGAAATAATGTGGTGCATAGTCAAGAGGATGACATGATCTTGTTCATCTAACCGAAGCAGGGTAACACGAAAAAGGGGCGCTACGGCCAGATCAAAAGGCTGCTGGGCATCGGCAGCAGCTAAACGGAGCACTTCATCCCATTGCTCGGCAGCAGGGATAGGGATCAGGTCTATTTGGCGCAACGGCACATATAGGTTTTCGGCAATGACTTGAACAGGATTCCCAGCGACCGTTTTGAAGCTGGTGCGTAATGATTCGTGTCGTTTGACGACTTCATTTAAGCTTTGTTCAAGAACTTGAGTGTTTAGGGCACCGGAAATTCGGACCGCATCGGGTATATTATAGAATGGGCTATTCGGCTCTAATTGATCGAGAAACCACAGTCGCTGCTGGGCGAAGGAAAGAGGTAGTTCACCGTCGCGCGGGATACGCTCAATGGCAGGTAGTTGCACGCCATCTTTGGCAAGAAGAGCCAAGTCCACGGCTTTTGCGAACTCCGCTACGGTGGGCGATTCAAAAATACCACGCAGTGGAAATTCAACTTTAAAAGCTTCACGTACACGGGAAATGACTTGAGTTGCGAGCAACGAATGTCCGCCTAACTCGAAAAAGTTGTCATACACTCCCACTCGCTCTTTGCCCAAAACCTTGGCCCAGATTCCGGCGATCACTTCTTGGGTTGGGGTAAAAGGAGCAACATAGGCCACCGAAGGTTCCGCAGCGAGCTTTTCCGGAGGCGGCAGGGCGCGACGATCCACTTTGCCATTGGGCGTCAGGGGCAGAGCATCAAGAAATACGTAGGCGGAAGGTAGCATATAATCCGGCAGTTGGTCTTTAAGGAAATTGCGCATTTCAAGCGGCGATGGCAGCCCATTTTGGGAAATCAGGTAAGCGACCAATCGTTTGCCACCTGATTCTTCACGAGCCACGACGACTGCATCCTGTATCATTGGATGCTTGCTCAAAATCGATTCGATTTCGCCAAGCTCGATGCGATAGCCGCGAACCTTGACTTGAAAGTCGATGCGTCCTAAAAACTCGATATTGCCATCAGCCAAGAAACGAGCCAAGTCGCCGGTGCGATAAAGACGTGCGCCGGGCTCCTCACTAAAAGGATGGGGTATGAATTTTTCCGCTGTCAACTCCGGGCGTCTCAGGTAGCCGCGGGCCAAATTGATCCCAGCGACAAAAAGCTCTCCGGGGACGCCTACGGGTGCAAGCTGCAGGTTTTGGTCCAAGATAAATAGTTTCGTATTGGGAAAAGGATGACCAATGGGCACCAGCCGTTCTTCCGGAAATTCAGCTACAGAGCCCTCAAAATAGGAGCTATCGATGGTTGCTTCGGTCAAGCCAAACGAATTGATCAGGCGCGTTTCTGGGGCGCAAAAGGCGAGGAATTTTTTATACTCGCCCACATACCAAATATCCGAACCGGCGATGAGGTTTTTCATAAAGCCCAAATGGTTGCCGCTCTCTTCGAGAAACTGCACGAGATTGCGCAGCACGGCAGGGACAAACTCGGCGCAGTCTACGTTTTCGCGCACCATCAGGTCGTAAAGCTTTGCCCCGTCCAACAGCACCTCACGTGGGCATAAGACCAATTTCCCACCGGAACAGAGGGCGCGAACAAAATCGCCCGTAAAAACATCGAAAGAAAAACTGGCCATCTGCAGGTGGCTGGAAACACCAGACCGAAGCCCATATTCTTGTTCCCAAGCCAAATATGCGTTGACTAAGCTGGCATGCGAAATCATCGTGCCTTTGCTTTTCCCTGTGGATCCTGAAGTGTAGATAACATAGGCCAAGTTTTCGGCAACCACTGGGCTGATCGGTTCGACATCGCTTTCTTCTGCAATCTGCGGCCAATCAGAGTCCAAACAAATCGTCTTTGCCCCATTCGTGGGCAAACTTGCCAATAATTTCTCCAAAGTCAGCAACGCAGAGACTCGCGCGTCTTCAAGCATATAGGCCACACGTTCTGCTGGATAATCGGGGTCGATCGGAATATAAGCACCCCCAGCTTTGAGCGTGCCCAGCACAGCAACAATCAGGTCTAAGCTTTTCTCCAGGCAAATTCCAATCAAGGTTTCAGGGCCAACGCCGAGCTTTTGCAGATGGTGCGCCAATTGATTGGCGCGCCTGTTTAGTTCGC
The DNA here is from genome assembly GCA_020722685.1 of Caldithrix sp. The sequence continues at coordinate 22,917 of DYKH01000019.1, forward strand.
TGTAGGTAAGATAAGTTCCCTCGTAGGCCACGGCCTTCGCTTCCGGGGTGCGGGCAGCTTGTTGCGCGAACAGATGATGGATACAAACGTCAGTCGCATAATCTTCGACAAAATTATTGAAATCGACCAGCAACTGCTGTCGTTCACTGGCAGAGACCAAAGTCAAGCGGGAAAGCTTTTCATTTGGATTAGCCACCGCTTCTTCCAATAATCTTTGATAGTGGCCGAGGATTCTACCAACAGTGCTGGCATCGAATAGGTCGGTATTGTACTCCACCGAAGCCAATAATCCATCTGCCTGCTCGGTGATCATGAGCGTCAAGTCATACGTGGAGGTTCCCGCGCTAACATCCAAGCTGCTCAGGTAGACATCTGGTAGCTTGACATCGAGGCGCATCGGCGCATTCTGCAGGATGAACATAAACTGGAACAGCGACGAATGGCTCATATCGCGTTCGGGCTGTAAAACTTCTACCAGCTTCTCGAAAGGTACATCCTGGTTGGCATAGGCTTCCAAAGTGACCTCGCGCACGCGCGCCAAAAGTTCGCGAAAAGTCGGATCACCCGAGAGATCGGTGCGGAGCACGAGGGTATTCACAAAAAAGCCAATAAGCGCTTCAATTTCGGCCCGAGTGCGGTTAGCAATGGGCGAGCCAACGCAAATGTCCTCTTGGCCCGTGTACCGATAAAGAAGCGTTTGAAAAGCTGCCAACAAGGTCATAAAAAGCGTAGCGCCTTCTTTGCGCGATAAAGATTTGATCGCCTCCAAGAGGTCCTTTGGCAGCATCATGGACTCCGTCGCGCCCCGATACGTCTGCACCGCCGGCCGCGGACGATCCGTTGGCAATTCTAACACCGGCGCATTGCCGCCCAGCTTTTTCTTCCAGTAATTGATTTGCTTTTCTAACACCTCACCCGCGATGTATTGCTGCTGCCATTCGGCAAAATCGCCATATTGAATGGTCAGTTCCGCAAGCGGGGAAGGTTTTCCCTGGGAAAATGCCTCATACAAAACCGCTATCTCTCTTACCAGCACGCCCATGGACCAGCCATCGGAAATGATATGGTGCATGGTTAACAGCACGATGTGCTCTTTTTCATCGGTGCAGAGCAAAGTGACACGCACCAGAGGCCCACGAGACAAATTGAAGGGCTGGCGCGCTTCTTCGCTCGCCAGCCGCATGATTTCCTGTTCCCGAAGCGAGGCTGGCATGTGCCTCAAGTTGATTATGGGAATCTGGACTTGAAGACTCGGATGAATAATTTGTACCGGCTTGCCATCTATGGCCGCAAAAGTGGTCCGTAAGGTTTCATGTCGGCGGACTGTTTCCTGGATGCTTCTCTCAAAGGCAGCGACATCGAGCGAACCGCGAAAACGGATGGCCGTAGGAATATTGTAGAAGGGGCTGTTTGGCTCAAATTGATCCAAAAACCATAATCTTTGCTGGGCAAAAGAGGTCGGGAAAACATATACCTCTTCCTCTAACGTATCAGGTACATGGTCAACAACTACGGTAGAAATGTCAGGAAAATTCTCTGTCATTCTCGTCCTTAAAATTGCTTGGAAATCCTCTTCGTTCTTATCATCCGATGCAAGACTAAACACAAAATTAATTGCCGGAAGTTGATTCAACTTTTAACGAAGCGAGCTTTACCCGGCGGCCTTCGCGGGCAATGGGAGCGATAGTTGGTGCTTGCAGTTTCGGGCTTTTTTCTCTTGCTTCTTTTATCACCTCGGCCAATTCGGCAATGGTCGGTTTTTCAAACAAGCTTCGCAACGGCAGATCTACTTGGAAACTATCACGCAACCTAGACATGAACTGTGTTGCCAAAAGCGAATGTCCTCCCAGATCAAAGAAATTATCATAAACGCCTACTTTTTCCAGGTTCAAAAGTGCGGCGCAAATTTCCGCTAACTTTGCTTCGGTCTCGTCGCGCGGTCCTACATAGACACTTTCTAAGTCAGGCCTCGATTGATCCGGAGCCGGAAGTGCTTTGCGATCTACTTTGCCGCTTGGAGACAAAGGCATGGCATCCAGTCGCACAAAAACCGCAGGCACCATGTAATCCGGTAAACGACTGCGCAAATAGTTCCGCAACTCACCAACAGTAATGTCAGCAGTACCATCAACAACCACATATCCAACCAATCGGGTGTCGCCTGGCACCTCCTCTCGTGCCAATACCGCCGCGTCGCGAACAGCGGGATGTTCCACCAGCACCGCTTCGATCTCTCCCAATTCAATGCGAAAGCCGCGAACTTTGACCTGATGATCAATTCGACCTAAAAACTCGATATTGCCATCGGGCAAGTAGCGTACTGAATCGCCGGTTTTGTACAAGCGAGCGCCGGGCTTATCGCTAAAAGGATTGGGGATGAACTTTTCCGCCGTCAAGTCCGGACGGTGCAAATAGCCGCGGGCCAGACTAACTCCGCCGATATGCAGCTCACCCGCAACACCGATTGGCACCGGATTCAAGTGGGCATCCAATATAAAAAGTTCCGTATTGTCAATGGGGCGGCCTATGGGCGGGTTTGCTGCACTACCTTTATCGCACAGATGCATAGAGGCGCAGACCGTCGTTTCTGTTGGTCCGTATGCATTAAAGAAGAAACGATTATCTGCCCACCTCTGCACCAGATCATTGGTGCATTTTTCTCCGGCAGTGACAATCGTCTTGAGATTCGGCAACGCTTCCTCGGGCATCACCGCCAGCACCGAGGGAGGCAATGTGACAGTGGTAATTGCTTGCTCACGCATTACCTCAAGCAATCCTTGTCCCGTAACCAACATGTCTCGATTCGTTAGACAAAGCGCCGCCCCGTTCAATAAGGCCATGACCGTCTCCCACACCGAGGCATCAAAACTCAAGGATGAAAATTGCAGGATACGGCTGCCAAGACCCACATGAAACGCCCGTCTTTGCGCCTGAGCCAGATTGCAGAGTCCTCTATGCTGGAGCATGGTTCCTTTCGGCCTGCCAGTAGAACCCGAGGTGTAAATCACGTAAGCCAAATTCTCCGGTCTTGCTCCTGCAGTGAGATTCTCATCGCTTTCGGCCGCAATCGACTCCCAGTCCGAGTCCAGACAAACCACTTTTGGTTTGCGCATCGCGGATTGCAGATTGTCGCTCGCAACTTGCGACTTGTCACTTGCAACTTGCAACTTGTAACCTGCGCCCTGCGACCTGCCGCCATCCGAAATCCAAAGTCCAAAGTCCGAAATCAAGTGCTCTTGGCTAAGTAGCACCGGCACGCCGGAATCTTCTACCATATAGGCCAATCGCTCCGCTGGATAGGTTGGGTCTAACGGCACAAAGGCAGCGCCGGCCTTGAGCGTGCCCATGATTGCCACTGCCATTTCAACGGAACGCTCGATACAAATGCCTACTAATGTTTCCGGAACCACACCCAACTTTTGCAACTGGTGCGCCAGTTGATTGGCGCGTCGGTTTAGCTCAAGGTAGCTTAATTGTTGCTCGCCGAATGTAACGGCCAGTGCGTCTGGATTCTGCTCTACCAGTGCTTCAAAGCATTCATGAACGCATTTGTCATTAGGAAAGTCGATCTCCGTCTTATTCCAGTCCACCAACATCTCTTGCTTTTCGCTTAGGGTGATGATTGGCAACTGCGAAATGGGCAGTTCGGGATTGCTGACAATTCCTTCCAACAAATTCTGAAAATGCGCCAACATCCTTAAGATGGTCGAAGCTTCAAAGAGGTCGGTATTGTACTCCAATGCTACATGCAGTCCTTGGGCTTCTTCAACCACCAAAGTCAAATCGAATTTTGCGCTCACATTGTCGGTAAGCAGCGGACTGAGTGTTAGTCCTTCAAGCTCGATCCTCTGCATGGGCGCATTCTGCAAAACGAACATGACCTGAAAAAGAGGGCTGTGGCTCAAATCGCGCTGGGGTTGGAGCGCTTCGACCAACATCTCAAAGGGCACATCTTGGTGGGCAAAAGCGCCGAGGCATTCATCACGCACTTGCGCTAAAAGCTGGCGAAAGTCCTTTTCAGGCGCGATTTGGCTGCGTAGGACCAAAGTGTTGACGAAAAAGCCGATGAGACTCTCGGTTTCCAAACGATTGCGGTTTGCAATAGGCGTGCCCACGCTGAGGTCCAGTTGACCGGTGTAGCGATAGAGCAAAACTTGAAAAGCGGCCAAGAGCGTCATAAAGAGGGTGCTATTCTCTTCGCGACTTAATTTAATCAGCGCATCGGCCAAGCTCTGTGGCAAAACGACGGATTGTGAAGCGCCCTGGAAACTTTGGACGGCCGGTCGTGGATGATCAGTGGGCAGTTCCAGCAACGGCGGACAATCTTTGAGCTGTTCTCGCCAATAGGCGAGCTGCGCATCCAAAACTTCTCCTTGTAGCCAATTCCGTTGCCATTGAGCAAAATCGGCGTATTGTATTTTCAGATCAGGTAGTGGCGAGGGCTTGTCTCGGCTGAAGGCTTCGTACAAAGCGGTCATTTCTTTTATGAGCACTGCAACTGACCAGCCGTCGGAAATGATGTGGTGCATGGTCAGCAGTATCACATGATCATCTTCCCGGAGTTGCAGGAGAATGATTCGAAGGAGCGGACTCTGGCTCAGGTCAAATGGCCGTTGGGCTTCCTCTTTTGCCTGCTGCCGGATCATGGTCTCGCGCTCTTCTTCGTTGAAGCCGCTCAGATCGATCGGGTCGATTGCCAATCGGAGATCCGGTTCGATCACTTGTAACGGCTTGCCATCGACGGTAATAAATCGTGTCCGCAATGACTCGTGACGTCGAAGCAGTTCGTTGATGCTTTTTTCCAATACCGGCACATTCAGCCTGCCTTTTAATCTCAGCGCCATTGGGATATTGTAAAAAGAGCTTGAAGGAGCCAGTTGGTCGAGGAACCACAGCCGTTGCTGCGCAAAAGACAATTGCAGCTCGCCATCGCGCGGGACAACCTCAATGGGTGGAGCTTCTATCCCCTTTTCGGCCATCTTGGCTGTTTCAATTTTCCTGACTAACTCCACCACGGTGGGCGATTCAAAAACGCTGCGTAATGGCAATTCCACCTTGAATGTTTCGCGTATCCGGCTTAGCAATTGGGTAGCTAACAGAGAATGTCCGCCCAGCTCGAAAAAGTTATCATAGATGCCCACTTTCTCCACGCCCAAAACTTGAGCGCACAGGTCTGCCAGCAGTTCTTCGACCTGAGTGCGCGGCGCCACATAAGCCTTTTCCAGCATATTGCGCGATTGATCCGGAGCGGGCAGTGCTTTTCGATCTATTTTGCCGGTGGCTGCGAGTGGAAAGCTATCAAGCACCATAAAAGCTGAGGGCACCATATAATCGGGCAGCTTCTGTTGTAAAAAGTCATGCCATTCGCCAATGGTCGGAGCCTGATCTATTTCGCTCTTTAGTAGCAGATAAGCGACTAATCGTTTAGCTTTGGCTTCATTGTCATCTTCTCTGGCCAGGACAATCGCTTCGCTGACCGCAGGATGGGTTCGCATAACGGATTCAATCTCGCCAAGCTCAATGCGAAAGCCGCGGATTTTTACCTGCTGATCGATGCGCCCGAGGAATTCTATATTGCCGTCAGGTAAATAGCGTGCCAGATCGCCCGTTCGGTAAAGACGCGCTCCGGGCGTTGTGCTAAAGGGATTCGGGATGAATTTCTCTGCGGTCATCTCCGGATGGTTCAAATAGCCGCGCGCCAAGCCTACACCGCCAATGTGCAACTCTCCGGGAACGCCAATAGGCACTGGTTTCAGATGGCGGTCTAACAGATAGACTTGGACATTGGCGATTGGGCGGCCAATAGGCAGTGAGGCATATTTCTGCAATTGTTCATCGGCAGTAAAGACCTCAAAAGCCGTCGTCGTGATAGTAGCTTCCGTCGGGCCATAGGCATTTAAGAAGTGAACTCGTTTGTGCTTGACCCAAGTCTGCACTTTTTCCAACGAAGGCGCTTCCCCTCCTACCACAAGCTGTCGCAAGGCACTTGGTAACGGCTGCTCATTCGAGAACAACTCGTCCATCCATTGATGCCAAAAAGCCACCGGCAGATGGAGTATCGAAATTCGGTGCTGCTCACAAAATTTAGCGACATCATCGCCAGACATCTCCGTAGGGGCTGGATGGAAGACAAGAGTCGAGCCGCTAAGAAGCGTTGGATAGATCTCCTCCCCGGAAGCATCAAAGCTCAGAGAAATAAATTGCAGGAGCCGATCATCCGGTGTGAGGTGGATTAGCTTGCTAAATGCAAGAGCATGGTTGACCAAGCTTTTGTGCGAAACCATCGTGCCTTTGGGCCTGCCGGTGGTTCCTGATGTATAAATAATATAGGCCAAATTATCAGGGCTCACCGAGGCGAGTGGATCATCTTCACTTTCCTGAGCAATCGTTGGCCAGTCCGAGTCCAACCGAATCATCGTTAGATTTCTGATTTCAGATTGCGGATTTCGGAAATCCGAAATCAGATGTTCTTGAGTCAGTAGAATAGATGCCCCTGAATCTTCAAGCATAAAGGCCAAACGTTCCGACGGGTAGGATGGGTCTAACGGGACGTAGCAGCCACCTGCTTTGAGGATTCCTAACATCCCTACTAAAACATCAGAAGATCGCTCCAGGCAAAGGCCCACGGGTGCATCCGGTTCAATACCGCTTTTCATCAAATAATGCGCGAGCTGATTGGCCTTTTGGTTCAATTGCCGATAGGTCAGTTGCTCAGATTCAAAGATTGCCGCAATGGTATCTGCTGATTTCTCCGCTTGTGCCGCAAACAGGTGGTGAACACATTGGTTTTGTGGAAGCTTGGCATCCGTACCATTCCACTCTACTAATAATCGCTGCCTTTCTTCATTAGATAGAATCTGGATTTGTGAGAGGCGTTGATCAGAGTCCTCCAAGGCGGCACGAAGCGCCGAGCGTAAGTGATGCAGCATGCGCTGAATGGCATCTGGTTCAAAGCGTGGTACATCATAAGCGATCTGCAACATGATTTGTCGGCCAGGGGCGGCTACCACGGTGAGCGGATAATTGGTCTTCTCAAAGGAACGTACGTCACTGATCTTTAGACTCTGTCCTTGCTGGGCCAGCGATTCCCCCACCGGATAATTCTCAAAGACCAAAATGCTTTCGAACAGAGGCAGCTCTCTGGGCACCTGGCTCCAACCTTGAATTTGCACCAAAGGGCTATATTCGTACTGGCGTAATTCACCTTGTCGCCCTTGCAACTCCTTCAACCAAGGGATGAGCCTTGCCTCAGGTGGCACTTTTACGCGAACCGGCAAGGTATTGATGAACAATCCGACCATAGAGTCGGCACCATCCACTTGTGCCGGGCGCCCGCTGACCGTTGCGCCAAAGAGGATATCTTCTTCGCCACTATAGGCAGCTAATACCAAAGCCCAGGCCCCTTGGAATAGAGTGTTCAAGGTCAACTGATGTTGGCGTGCAACAGCCCTTAATGCATTGCTCTCTTCCTCCGAAAAGAGGATTTGATCCTTAGCATAACCTTCTTTCAGGCTCTCGACCTCCTTGCGCGAGCGCTCGACCACCAAAGGCGTTGGCACCGAAAAGCCGGCAAGTTCCTTGCGCCAAAATTGCTCCGCCTCGGCCATGTTTTGTTGTTGTAGCCAGGCAATATAATCTCGATACGGCCGAGTACTCCCAAACGGTACGTTTGTGCCCTTACTAAAAGCTTCGTAAGAAGAAAAAACTTCGCCCAGAATGATCGGCAGTGACCAGCCATCCAGCAGTAAATGATGATGAGTCCAGATAAAATAAAAGGTATCGTCTTCGATATGGATGAGCGCCAGGCGCATCAGCGGGGCTTCCGCCAGATCAAAGCCCAAGCTACGTTCGGAACGTAAAAATTCCTCAAATTGGATTCTTTGTTTCTTCGCTGAAAGGGAGCGCCAATCGAGGCGCTGCAAAGGTAGGTCTAATTGCCTATATACGATTTGCATTGGCTCTTCCAGCTCTTCCCACATAAATGCGGTACGCAGGGCTGGATGACGATCCAAAACCAAACGCCAAGCTTGCTCAAAGGCGGAGATGTTCAACCGCCCCTTCAAAGTACAGCTCATTTGCTCGACATAAACCTCGGATTCGGGGGCATAGAGACTATGAAACAGCATGCCCTGCTGCATTGGGGAAAGGGGATAGATGTCTTCTATTTGGTCGCGGTTCATGCCGATACTTTTTCCTTCGTCATATTTAATTTGCTCATTAGCTTGTCCAATCGTTTTTGATCGATCTTTGCCAGCGGAAAATCTGAAGGAGTGTATCCGCCCACCCCTGGCGACTTGCAAGCGGCTATGATGGCGCGCAATGCATCCAGATAACGGTTCGCTATGCGTTCTATCGTCTCCCTCTTATGCACATTTCGGCTATAAATCCAGGTGAATTGCAATTGTCCTCCAGCCACAACGCCGGTAATGTCGATCAAATAGCTCCGAGTTCCCCGCAGGCTTCGATCCGATCCCTTAGACTCCGATGCTGGCATAAAGGCTGCCGATTCAGGCAGGACTTGGTCGACCTGACCCAAGTAATTGAAGCTGACATCTGCCTGCGGAAGAACTCGGAGATTATTAACAACATTTTGGTCTTCTGCGAGATATTTCAACAGGCCATAACCAATTCCGCGTCCGGGAATTTGCCGAAGTTGTTCTTTTATGGATTTTAATCTGTCTTCCAAAGTGTTCCCCTCTCGCTTGAGCAGAACCGGAAAGACGGTTGTGAACCAGCCAACTGTGCGAGACAAGTCCACGTTATCAAAAAGATTTTCTCGCCCATGGCCTTCCAGCTCAACGAGCAGAGAATTCGCCCCGGTCCAATGAGTAAATGTTTCTAACAAAGCGGTCAATAGCACATCATTAATTTGGGTATGAAAAACTGCTGGAACCTCCTGCAAGATTGCTCGCGTTTCGTCTTTATTGAATGATACGGCCAGTGTCTGTGCAGAAGCTTCGTCATTAATCGCCGCCGACATATCCAAGGGTAGCCGCGATACTTTTGCACCGGCCAATCGCTGCCAGTAGCTCAGTTCTTCCTGAAGTTTTGTTGACTGGGCATATTCCTTGAGTTTCCTTGCCCAATATTGGAACGAGGTCGTTTTCGGTGGCAACTGGATACTTTGACCATTACTGAGCTGTTGATAGGCCATTTGCACATCCTCCAGCAGAATGCGCCAAGAGACACCATCCACCGCTAAGTGATGTATGATGAAAAGCAGCCGGTCTGGCTTTCCAGCTCCGAGTTTAAACAAGGCAACTCGGATCACTGGTCCTTCGGCAAGGTTGAGGCTCGCTTGTAGTTTGCTTGCTTCCGCCTCAATGGAAGCTTTCTGCTCCCCTTCTGCCAGCGCAGATAAATCTATCACGGAAAAAGGTACATCTCCTATAGATCCGGCATAATACGCCTCCCAGCCAAGCTCTCCTTGCTTGAAACACGAGCGAAGGACATCATGGTGTTGCAGCAAATGACCGATGACCTTCCCCATAAGGTTTGGATCGAGCGGCTGCCGGACTTGGAGCATGATGGATTGGTTCCAATGGTGCGGCTCGGGCAAGTTCTTTTCAAAGAACCAACGCTGGATGGGGATCAGTGATGAGGGACCTGTTACCAAGCCTTGTTCGGCATGCACGGCAGTAGCAGTACCGGCCATGGCAGCTAACCCAGCCACAGTAGGTGATTGGAAAAGCTGCTTAGGTGTCAGGTGCAGTCCTGCTTGTGCAGCCCGAGCAATGACTCGAATGCTCAAAATCGAATCGCCGCCCAACTCAAAAAAGTTGTCATGGATTCCCACCCGCTCAACGCCGAGCACCTCTGCCCAAATGTCGGCCAAGGTTTGTTCGCCCGGCGTGCGCGGGGCAATATAAGCGGCTTCCAAATCGGGTCGGGACGTATCAGGAGGTGGCAGAGCCTTGCGGTCTATCTTGCCATTGGGCGTCAACGGCATGGCTTCCAGCAGTACAAAGAGCGACGGCACCATATATTCCGGCAGCTTATCTTTCAAGAAGCTGCGCAGCTCGCTGACCGTTGGCGCTGGCTCAACAGAGGAAACGGCATAAGCGACCAGCCTTTTGCTACCCGGCTCATCCTCGCGGACAAGAACAACAACCTCTCTGAGTGCCGGATGCTGGCGCAACACCTCTTCGATTTCCCCCAACTCAATGCGAAAGCCGCGAATCTTGACCTGATGGTCGATGCGGCCCAAGAATTCCATATTACCGTCCGCCAGGTACTTGACCAAATCGCCGGTCCGGTACAACCGAGCGCCCGGTTCACCAGCAAAAGGATCCGGCACAAACCTTTCCGCCGTCAAATCCGGACGGTGGAGATAACCTCGCGCCACCCCATCTCCACCGATATACATTTCCCCCGGAACTCCCACCGGCACAGGATTAAGCCCTTCGTCAAGTAGATAAATTCGCGTGTTGGGGATCGGCTTACCAATAGGAATCGATCCCGGCTTTTTCCAATCCGTCGGAGTATTGAAAACTACGCAGCCGACCACCGTCTCGGTAGGGCCGTATTCGTTGACCAGCAAGGTCTCCGGCGCATGCTCTTGCCAAAAAGCGATCTGATCTGCGGTCAGATTCTCGCCGCCAATGATAAATGCCCGCGTACGCCCACGCCCCTGTTCCGGCGGTAATTGATGACTCAACAGCTCCAAATGCGCCGGCGTGATCTTGATCAGGCTGAAGTCGCCCTCTTGCCGTAACGCCGCGCTCAACGCCTCGACATCATGCGCTCCTGCCACCAACTTCACCGTCCGACCCACTAACAAGGGCGCAAATAGCCCGGTGACCGTGGCATCAAAGGCAATGGTAGAATGCACCAAACTTCCCTTCCCCTCTCCTACCGGATAGGCCTGTAAGCACCAATTCAGGTAATTGGTCAGCCCTTTATGGGTGATCAAGGTTCCTTTCGGCTTGCCGGTAGATCCGGAAGTGTAGATCACATAGGCAAGGTTTTCTTCCGTTACACCACTGTCAAAATCATCCGCCGCTTCTTGCGCTATGAGCGGCCAATCGGCATCTAGCCGTAATACGGAAAGATTGCTAAAATCCGCAATCCGCAATCCGAAATCCGGAATCGAGTGTTCCTGCGTCAGCAGCACCTTTACCCCCGAATCAGCCAAGGTGTAGGCGATGCGCTCCTCCGGCCAACTCGTGTCAATGGGCACATAGGCCCCTCCCGCCTTTAAAATGCCCAGCAGCGCCACCAACATCTCCAGTGAAGGATCGAGGAAAACGCCCACCAGGTCATCCGCTCCTACGCCACTTTTACGCAGGTAATGCCCCAATTGGTTGGCTCGTTGGTTCAGTTCCAGATACGTTAGCTGATCCTCGCCAAAACTTGCTGCCACGGCATCTGGCGTACGCTCCACCTGTTGCGCAAAGGCGCGATGAACGGGCAGCTTTTGCGCATAATCTAACTGAGTGTCATTCCATTCCCGCAATAGACGGCTTTGCTCTTCATGGGTCAAGATGGGCAGCGTTGCAACACTCTGATCCGCATCGGTGACGATGCTTTCGAGTAGGCGCTGAAAATGCCGGATCATTCGGGCAATGGTCGAAGCATCAAAAAGGTCTGTGTTGTACTCCCATGCGCCGATGAGGCTTTCCTTTTCATCAATCATGAAAAGAGTCAAATCAAACTTCGCTGCGCCGTTTTCAATTTCTATCGGGCTCAATACCAAGTTCGGCAGCATAAAAGCCTGTTTCGAGGCGTTTTGCAGGTCAAACATCACCTGGAACAGAGGCGTATAGCTCATGTCGCGCTTGGGCTGCAGGGCATCCACCAACATCTCGAAAGGCAGATCCTGATGCGAATAGGCTCCTAATGCTACCTCTCGCACTTTTCTCAGCACTTGGCGAAAGCTAAGATTACCAGACAAATCTGTGCGCAGCACCAACGTATTGACAAAGAAACCGATCAACCCTTCAATCTCAGAACGGTTGCGATTGGCAATGGGCGTTCCCACGCTAATCTCTTTTTGCCCGGTGTAACGATAAAGCAAAGTCTGCAAAGCAGCGAGCAAAGTCATAAACAGGGTTGTGCCTTCTTGCTGACATAGAGCCTTGAGAGCGGTGGATACATCTGATGACACGGCAAAAGTTAGACGCGAGCCTCGCGCGGTCTGAACTGCAGGGCGAGGCCGATCGGTCGGAAGCGCCAATGGCTCCAGCCCTCCGCCTAATTGCTGCTTCCAATATGCGAGCTGGGATGCTAATACTTCCCCTTGTAGCCACTGTCTCTGCCAGCGGGCAAAGTCAGCGTACTGGATAGGCAAATTGGGCAACGGCGAGGGTTTGCCTTCAACAAAAGCTTGGTACAGGGCAGCTACTTCTTGGATAAGTACACCAGTTGACCAGCCATCAGAAATGATGTGGTGCATCACCAAAAGCACAATATGCTCGTCTTCAAGCAAGCGGAACAATGTTGCGCGCAGCAGGGGTCCCTTCGCTAAATCAAAGGGTCTTTGCGCCTCTAAAGTAATGAGCTGACGAACTGTTGCCTCGCGATCGTCATCGGGAATACTTTGCAAATCGACCAAAGGCAAAGGAAGGATCATTTCAGCGGCAATGACCTGACCTGCTTGTCCATCGGCCGTCTGAATAGTGGTGCGCAAGACTTCATGGCGGCGGACGATTTCATGAAGGCTTTTTTCCAGCGCGGTAAGATTCAAAACGCCTTTGAGACGAACCGCACTAGGAATGTTGTAAAGGAAACTGCCCGGCTCAAGCTGATCGAGAAACCATAGCCGCTGTTGGGCAAAAGATAAGGGTAAACTCTCTTCAGCTTTTCGCTCCACAGGCTGTATTGGAGGAGCCAAAAAGCCTTTTTCCGCTAATTGGGCAGCGTCGATGGCTTTAGCCAAGCTGGCAATTATCGGGTTCTCAAAGAGAGAACGCAATGGTAACTCGATCTTAAAAACATCTCGTACCCGAGAAATAAGTCGAGTAGCTAAGAGTGAATGTCCACCCAAATCGAAAAAATTGGCAAATGCGCCGACCTGCTGAACATGCAGCACCTCGGCAAAGATATTGGCTAACATTTCTTCCGTCGGTGTTCGTGGAGCCAGAAATTCGGTCGCAAATTCCGAGCGCACTGCATCTGGGAGCGGAAGAGCTTGGCGATCTAATTTGCCGTTAGGCAGGAGCGGCAAGGACTGTAAAGACACAAATGTCGAAGGCACCATGTAATCCGGTAATTTGTCCTGTAAAAAGGTGCGTAGATCACCGGTGCTGGGTACGGGTTCCTGAGAAGGAACGATATAGGCAACAAGGCGTTTATTGTCAGGCTGATCCTCGCGGACGATCACCACCACCTCCCGCAAAGCCGGGTGTTGCTTTAGCACCTCCTCAATCTCCCCCAACTCTATGCGGAAGCCACGAATCTTTACCTGCTGGTCGATGCGACCGAGGAACTCGATATTGCCATCGGGAAGATAGCGCGCCAAGTCACCAGTCTTATAGAGGTGGTTTCCTGGGGCAGCAGCAAATGGATCGGGAATGAATTTTTCCGCTGTCAAATCTGGACGGTTAAGATAGCCGCGAGAAAGGCCGGCTCCAGCAATATATAATTCCCCAGGCACGCCAATGGGAACGGGCTGCAAGCGGCGGTCTAATATATAGAGCCGAGCATTCGCCAACGGTCTGCCTATAGTAGGCCGGGCGGGAGTTGACCGCGCACAGGCTGTAGTGGAATCTACTGTGCACTCAGTCGGACCATACATGTTGTAAAAGTCAGTAGCAGGTGCTTGGGCCAGAAGGCGCCAAGTAGGCTCATCTATGGCCTCACCGCCAGGCAAGACGATAAGGGGAGTCCAGCCGTTGCCATCTAATAGTCCAGCAGCGATAAGAAGTTTTAATTGCGACGGCACACAATCCAAAACATCCAGCTTAATTTGCCTCAAGTAGGATACCATCGCCTCGCCATCGCGCCTAACCTCGTCTGGCAAAATGTGCAAAGTATGGCCATACAGCAATTGCACCAACTGCTGAACAGAAGCATCGAAGGGAAGCGGCGCATTCAAACTCACCCGAAGCTGGCCATTCGGGCGATGTGCATAAATAGCCCGATACAAAGCCTCAGCGAGATTGAGCGCCGAGCGATGCTGAATCATCACCCCTTTGGGTCGCCCAGTAGAGCCAGAGGTGTAAATTACATAGGCGAGATTATTGGCGGTTGTTTTACAGTCCGGATTTTCGCTGCTCTTTTGGGAAATTGTTTGCCAATCGGAATCCAGACAAACCACTTTTAGATTGCGGATTTCCGATTGCGGATTTCTGATTGCGGATTGCGGATTCTCACCTGCAACTTGGGTCTTCAAACCTACAGCTTGCGACTTGTAACCTGCAACTTGCAACGTGTTGTTTTCCGAAATCCGGAATCCGAAATTCGAAATTAAACGTTGTTGGGTAAGCAGCACCCGGACGCCAGAATCTTCTAACATATAGGCCAGGCGCTCAGGCGGATAGGTCGAGTCTAACGGCAAATAGGCTCCGCCGGCCTTGAGAATGCCGAGCAAGCCAACAATCATTTCTAAAGATCGCTCTAAAGAAATGCCGACCAGCACTTCTGGCCCAACCCCCAATTCCCGCAAATGATGCGCCAATTGGTTGGCTCGCTGGTTCAGTTCTTGGTAGGATAAGTACTCATCTACAAAAGCCGCTGCGACAGCGTCTGGAGTGCGCTGAACTTGATCTTCAAAAAGCTGTTGAATGCAACGATCTTGCGGATAATCGGCCTTGGTATTGTTCCAGTCAACTAATAATTGCTGCTGTTCAGTCGTGGTTAGAAGCGGCATTGTCGAAATGCGCTCGTTCACGTTGGCTACGATGGCTTGCAACAATGTCTGAAAATGCGCCAGCATGCGCTGGATGGTGCTGGCATCCCATAGGGTGGTACGATATTCAATGGAGATCAATAGGCCATCTTTTGTTTCGGAAGCAGAAAGGGTCAAATCGAACTTGGCGGCACCGCTTTCAAACTCCAAGGGCTGCACGCGCAGGCCCGGCATTTCTAAGCTTTGCGCCCTTTCACTTTGATAGACAAACATTGCCTGAAAGAGCGGTGTATGGCTCATATTTCGTTCAGGCTGTAGTTCTTCTACCAGCATCTCAAACGGCAAGTCCTGATGCGCATAGGCACCCAAAGCCACTTCGCGTACGCGCTGCAACAGTTCACGGAAACTGGGATCACCGGAGAGATCAGTGCGCATCACTAAAGTGTTTACAAAAAAACCAATCAAGCCTTCTGTTTCGCCGCGGTTCCGATTGGCAATAGGTGTTCCGACGCAAATGTCCTCTTGGCCTGTATAGCGATACAAGAGCGTTTTGAATGCCGCCAGTAGCAGCATGAATGGCGTGACCCCCTCTTCACGACTCTGCGATTTGATCGCTGCGGACAATTCTGGCGACAGCATGATGGCTTCGTGTGCGCCGCTTATGCTTTGAATGGCGGGCCGAGGTCGGTCAGTAGGCAGTTGCAGCACCGGCGGATTTGCTCCTAATCGACCTTTCCAGTACGCAAGCTGCTTTTCCAAGATTTCGCCTTTTAGCCAATTTCGCTGCCAATGGGCAAAGTCGGCATACTGGATCGGCAGCTTCGGTAAAGGCGAGGGCTTGCCTTTGGAAAAGGCATCATACAACGCCGCTAATTCGTGAATCAATACGCCAACGGACCAACCATCGGAAATGATATGGTGCATCACCAAAAGCAAGATGTGTTCTTCCACGCTTAGCCGAAGCAAAAACGCGCGCAAAGCGGCACCCGCCGTAAGATCAAAAGGACGCTGGCTCTGGCTAAGCAAGTACGACTCGGCTCTACTCTCTCGATCCGGCGCTGGCAGATTGCTCAAATCCTCAAAGGTAAGATCAATGGCACCATTGTTGGAAATGACCTGCACCGGATTGCCATTCAAAGTCGTAAATCGGGTGCGCAGCACTTCATGCCTGCGGGTGATTTCATGCAGGCATTTCTTTACTGCTTCAACATCGAGCTGGCCAGTAAGGCGCACAGCCGCCGGTATATTGTAAGCGTAGCTCTCTGGCTCCAACTGGCTGAGAAACCACAAGCGTTGTTGGGCAAAGGAAAGCGGAAAGGTGTTGAACTCCGCTCCCTTTTCTTTCAATTTCTTCTCCAGCAGTTTTCGTTTTTCTGGAGAAAGAGAAGCTAATATTTTTGCATCATCTTTCATTATGCCTGTCAATATTCCGATGGTTTTTCGTCTGCAAGCATGGCCTTCACTTCGCTATCGGAAAGCTGATCCAGCTCAGTCAAGAGCTGTTCAAGAGCTTTCTCGCCTCTTGATAGTTTCTCAATCTTGACTGCTTCCGCACCGCCGGATTGCGCTTGGCTTTCGGCAATAGCGTCGGCCAGCTCGGCTACGGTAGGCTTTTCGAACAGACGCCGCAGGGGAATCTCCACCTGAAATGCTTCGCGCAGCCGCGAGATGAATTGAGTCGCCAATAAGGAGTGGCCGCCCAAATCAAAAAAGCTGTCATAAATGCCCACGCGTTCCAGGCCCAAAAGCTCGGCGCAGATGGCGGCTATCTTTTCTTCTACGTCATTTCGCGGCGCGACATACTTGCTTTCCAAATCGGGCCGGGACTGATCCGGCGCGGGAAGCGCATTGCGGTCGACTTTGCCATTGGTCGTCAAAGGAAGCTTCTCCAGCGTCACAAAGGACGTCGGCACCATGTACTCAGGCAGCCTGGCTTTTAGATAGGAGCGTAGCTCCGCGATGGACGGCGCGGCTGCCGGTTTGGCAACCAAATAGCCGACCAAACGCTTGTCTCCAGGGACATCTTCCCTGACGATCACTACGGCATCCTGCAAAGAAGGATGTTGGCTAAGGACCGATTCGATCTCCCCCAACTCGATGCGAAAGCCTCGAACTTTGACTTGAAAGTCAATCCTTCCTAAGAATTCGACATTGCCATCCGGCAGATAGCGAGCCAAATCGCCAGTTTTGTACAACCGCGCTCCCGGCGCTTTGCCAAAGGGATCAGGGACGAATTTTTCTGCGGTCAAGTCCGGTCGGTGCAGGTATCCGCGTGCTAGACCCACTCCACCAATGTGTAATTCCCCGGGAACGCCGATGGGAACCGGCCGCCAATGTCGATCCAAAATGTAAAGCTGAAAGTTGGCGATAGGCCTGCCAATGGGCGGCTCGTGCTGGTGCTCAATCGTGCATTCATGCATGGAAGCGCACACGGTCGTCTCGGTCGGACCGTAGGCGTTGAAAAAATGCCGACCTGGTGACCAGCGTTGCACCAAGTCCTGAGAACAAGCCTCACCTGCAGTGATGATCGTCCGCAAATCCGGCAGGGATTCTTCCGGCAACACAGAAAGAACAGACGGTGGTATGGTTATGGTCGTGACACGATTTTGACGCATCATCTCAACCAGAGCGGAACCGGAAGCAACAATTTCCCGACTTGCCAAACAAAGGGTCGAGCCGCTGAGCAGAGCCATGACCGTCTCCCAGACGGAGGCGTCGAAGCTCAGAGAGGAAAACTGCATGATCCGGCTGCCCCAGCCCACTTTGAAAGCGGCCGTTTGCGCGGTCGCCAGGTTACACAGCCCTTGGTGCCGCAACATGGTGCCTTTGGGGCGCCCGGTCGAGCCGGAGGTATAAATCACATAGGCCAGGTTTTGCGGCGTGGCCCCGCTCACGACGTTTCCCGAATCCTCTTCGGCTATGACCTCCCAATCAGCATCCAGTGCAATCACTTGAATATTGTCGATTGCCGATTGGCGATTGGGGATTTCCGACTTTGGGTCGCCACCTGCGTCTTGCAACTTGCCACCTGCAACTTGAAACGTACTGCTTTCCGAAATTCGAAATTCAAAATCCGAAATAAGCCGCTGCTGGCTCAGCAAAACACGGACGCCGGAATCCTCCAGCATGTATTCAAGCCGTTCCTTCGGATAGGTAGGATCCATGGGCACGAAAGCGCCGCCGGCTTTCAGAACGCCCATGATTCCTACCATCATCTCGATGGAACGCTCGACGCAAATGCCCACCAATACTTCCGGGCCAACGCCGGCTTTGCGCAGGTAATTCGCCAGTTGATTGGCGCGATGATTCAGTTGCGCGTAGGTCAAATGGTGGCCCTGATCGGCGCCGTCTTCTCGGGAAGTAAAAGTGACCGCCAGGGCGTCCGGCTTTTCCTGAACGAGGTCTTCAAACCATTCGTGAACACACTTTTCACTCGGATAGGAAGTAGCGGTTGCATTCCAGTCCACATGCATTCTGGACAACTCATTTTCCGACATCAGCGGAATCGCTGAGACAGACTGTTCCGGCGCGGCGGTCACACTTTGCAACAAGCTCTGAAAGTGCTGGGCCATTCGCTCAATGGTGGCCGCATCGAACAGATCGGTATTGTATTCAAAATGTCCTTGCAAGCCATTCCTACCCTCGAACATCGTCAAAGTGAGGTCATACTTGGAGGTGGTCTGTTCATATTCAACCGGCGAAAGGGTCAGATCGGGCAATTTGACTGCTTCCATCGGCGCATTTTGCAAAATGAATGCTACTTGAAAAAGCGGCGAGTGGCTCATGTCTCGTACCGGCTGCAAGGTTTCCACCAACTGCTCGAAGGGCAGGTCTTGGTGATTGAACGCACCCAGAGCAGTTTGGCGCACCTGACGCAGAAGCTCTCGAAACGTCGGCTCGTGGGTAAAGTCCGCGCGCAAGACCAAGGTGTTGACGAAAAACCCAATCAGCCCTTCAACCTCTGAGCGAGTTCGATTGGCAATGGGCGAGCCGACCAAAATATCATTCTGTCCGCTGTAACGGTGCAGCAGGCTCTGGAAAGCAGCCAAAAGTGTCATGAAAAGGGTCACGCCTTCCTGACGGCAGAGTTGTTGCAAAGCAGCGGTGAGTTGCTTGGAAAGCACAAAGGATTGCACCGCGCCATTAAAAGTTTGCATCGGCGGTCGGGGCCGGTCGGTGGGAAGGTCCAACACCGGCGCGAATCCGGCCAACTGCTCCTTCCAAAAAGACAGTTGTCGCTCCAGCTCTTCGCCTTGTAACCACTCTCGCTGCCAGCGTGCAAAATCAGCGTATTGAATCGGCAATTCCGGCAACTGGGCGGTTTTGCCCTGCGAAAACGCTGCATATAATTCGGCGAACTCGCGAACCAGAACTCCCATGGACCAGCCGTCGGAAATGATGTGGTGCAAGGTGAACAGGAGTGCATGGTCATCGGCAGTCAACTTTACCAAGGTAGCGCGGAACAAAGGTCCCACAGCCAAATCGAACGGCTTTTGCGCCTCAGCGGCGGCTAACCGTTTTAACTCCCTCTCGCGTGCGTCCGGGGCAAGATTAGACAAATCTTGCGTGAACAACGGGGCATCCGCATTGGCGGCGATAACCTGTACCGGCTTGCCGCTCTTGCTGTCGAATGTCGTTCGCAAGGACTCGTGCCGGCGCACGAGTTCTTCCAGGCTTTTCTGCAAAGCGGAAGAATTCAGTTTGCCGGTAAGGCGAACGGCGGTCGCTATGTTATAGAACCAGCCGCCCGGCTGCAATTGGTCGAGGAACCACAGCCGCTGCTGAGAGAAGGACAACGGCGGTTCTGCATTAGATGCAGATTTGCTCAATGGCGGTATATTACTTGTTCCCTTGGCCGACGTCAAGCTTTCGATAACCCTGGCCAGATCGGCAACTGTCGGAGTGGCGAAAACATCGGCGATAGGGACATCCACTCGAAATGCATCTCGCAACCGCGAAACAAGCTGCGTCGCCAAGAGAGAATGGCCGCCCAGCTCAAAAAAGTTGCTGTGAATCCCAACTCGATTCGTTTTGAGTATGTTTTCCCAAATTCCCGCTACCAGCTCTTCCGTTTGGTTACTAGGCGCGACATAGCCTTGCGAATCAAGCTCAGAGCCCTCCGGCACGGGTAAAGCTTTCCGATCAACTTTACCATTGGGAGTAAGCGGGAATTTCTCCAATGTTACAAAGGCCGACGGAATCATGTATTCGGGCAAACGCGCTTGAACATGACTGCGCAATTCTGCTGAGGACAAGGCCTCGCCGGATTGAGACGTCAAATAGGCCACCAACCGTTTTTGGCCCGGCAGATCTTCACGAGCCACCACAATCGCGTCCCGAACGTCCGGATGATCCAGCAACGCGGTCTCGATCTCCCCCAACTCAATGCGAAAGCCGCGGATTTTGACCTGGTGATCGACACGTCCCACAAACTCAATCCGGCCGTCCGGTAGATACCGGGCGAGGTCACCGGTTCGATAGAGTCGCTCGCCGGGCGTCATGCCAAAGGGATTGGGAATGAATCGTTCGGCTGTCAAATCCGGGCGATTGAGATAACCGCGTGCAAGGCCGATACCGCCAATGTAAACCTCGCCGGGAACTCCAACAGGAACGAGATTCAAATTCGAATCAAGCAAATAGGCCTGAACATTACGGATAGGCCGACCGATGGGCACCGAAGACAGATCGTTTTGCCGGCCCTCAATTGCCGTCCAACATGCGCCGACCGTGGCCTCCGTCGGGCCGTACCCGTTAATAAACAGGCGACCCTTCGCCCATTTTTCCACAACTTCCCAGGAACAAGCTTCCCCGGCGGAGACGACGGTTTTTAAATCGGGGAGGTTGTCACTCGGCATCATCGCCAACATGGAGGGCGGAAAGGTGATAATGGTGATGCCTTCATCGCGCAGCAACTTGGTCAAGCCGTCTTGGGAAAGCAGGGTATTGCGATCGGCAAGGTAAAGAGTTCCACCCGCTAAAAGCGCAAGAAAAATCTCCGCAACCGAAGCATCAAAGCTGAAAGAAGCGAATTGCAGCACCCGACTGGACGGCTGCACGGCAAAATCTTCGATCATTGCCTGGGCGAAACTGACGAATCCCCGATGCCGCAGCAAGACACCCTTGGGTTTGCCGGTGGAACCGGAGGTATAGATGACATAAGCAAGGTTATCCGGGTCGGCAATATTGACCGGATTTTCATTGCTTTCCTGAGACAGGGAGTGCCAATCGGAATCGAGAGCCACCGGAGTGATATTTTGGATTTCCAATTGCCGATTGCCCATTTCCGATTGCCCATTTCCGATCGTCGATGGTCCATGGCCGACTGCCGTTTTGGCATCGCGCCTTGCGGATCGTATTTCGTCACTTGCAGCCTCCGACTTGCCGCCGGGCAACTGTGACTTGCGCCCTGCAACTTGCAACCTGCCGTCTTCCGAGCTTTGTAGTCCGAGATGCGAAAGCAAGTGTTGCTGAATCAGCAGCACGGAAACGCCGGAATCCGCCAACATGTATTGCAAACGATCTTTGGGATAAGCAGGGTCCAAGGGAAGATAAGCGCCGCCCGCCTTGAGAACACCAAGCAGGGCGACAATCATCTGCACCGACCGTTCTAAACAGATGCCGACCAATGATTCAGGTCCGACGCCGAGTCGACGAAGATAATGCGCCAAACGATTGGCTCGTTGGTTCAGCTCACGATACGAGACTCTTTTACCTTCAGAAACCAGCGCGATGGCGTCCGGCGCACTCTCAACACACTCTTCAAACCATTCATGAATGCACTGATTCTTGACCGGACCCTGTTGTCTCGAGCTCCATTCGGTTAGTATCTGTCGTTTTTCTTCGTGTTCCAGAAGCGCCAGCTTGGCCACCTTTTGCTCCGGATCATCGACAAAAGCCGTGAGCAGTACGCGCAGGTGCTTCAGCATCCGCTGAATGGTTGCAGCCTCAAAATAGCGTTCCTCATACGCGATCGTCAAAGGCAATTCGCGGTGCGGTGCGGAGACTAAGGTGATGGGGTAATTGGTCTGCTCAAATGAGCGAACATCGTTGATCTCCAGACTGCCCCGCCGCGGGCTCAAAGCAGCATCGACCGGGTAATTCTCAAAAACGATGATACTCTTAAAGAGCGGCATGCTACGCGGTACGTCGCTCCAGCCTTGGATATCCACCAATGAGCTGTACTCGAAATCGCGCATTTCCGCCTGCCGGGCTTGTAGTCCCTTGAGCCAGCTCAGCACGGATGCGTCCGGATATACTTGTACACGAACAGGGAGCGTGTTAATGAACAGCCCGATCATGTTTTCCGAGCCGGGCAGATCCGCGGGCCGGCCGGAAACCGTCGATCCGAAAACGACGTCTGGTTCGCCGCTATACCGGTGTAAGAGCAGCGCCCAGGCTCCCTGAATGAGCGTGTTGAGCGTTACCTGATGTTTTTGCGCAAGCAATTGCAGAGCCGAAGTTGTGTCCAGCGGCAATCTGATTTCTTCTTTCTTGTAGCCACTTTGGTTTGCAGTTTGATGGCCATTCAATCGTTCCACCACCAAGGGGGTCGGCGCCTCGAATCCCTTTAACGCATTCCGCCAATACGCTTCAGCCTTTTTCTGATCTTGTTGTTGCAGCCAAAGAATGTAATCGCGATAGGGTCTGCCGGGCGCAGTGGCCCATTCAGCGCCGCGGCAATAAGCTTCATAGAGGGAAAAGACCTCTTTGAACACCAACGGCATGGACCAACCATCCAACAGCAAATGGTGATGGCTCCAGACAAACTTGGTTTGGGTTTCGCCCGTCCTGAGCAATGCCAAACGAATGAGTGGTGCTTTGCCGAGATTGAATCCCTGTTTTCGATCCGCTGCGAGATATTCTTCAAATCTTTCTTGTTGCGCCTCCTTGGGCATCCCACGCCAATCGACTTTCGCAATGGGCAACCGCACCCGAGCGTGCACAGCCTGCAGCATCTTATCCAGCTTTTTCCAGACGAATGAAGTACGCAGAATCGGGTTGCGATCCACGACCTTTTGACAAGCCCGCTCGAAAGCCTCGATGTTCAGGACGCCGTTCAAAGTGCAGGTAAGCTGTTCGAAATAGACTCCCGTCTCCGGCGCATACAGACTGTGAAACAACATGCCCTGTTGCATGGGAGACAGCGGATAGACGGCTTCGATATCTTTTTGCAGTGCCTTAGTCATTCTCTAAATTTTCGCTTAATTCGGCTAAGAGGGCCCCGACTTGTTCCTGATCCAGCTTGGCCTCGGCAAAGTCTGACGGCGTATAGCCGCCCGCCTCTACTGAGCAGCAATGGGCGATCAAGGCGCGCAGCTCGGCCAAATAGTCATTTGCCAGTTTTTCAATCGTGGCGCGCTGGTGGATGTTCTTGCTAAAAGTCCAATCCAAGCTGAGCCTGCCGGAAAGGATCTTGCCGCTCACGTCCAGCTTGTAGCTGCGCTCGCCTTTTGGACTGCGCTCGGCGCCCTTGGACTCTTTAGCTAGGATGAAAACCTCCGACTTGGGCACCATCTGGTCGAACTGACCCAGATAATTGAAACTGATTTCGGCGCGCGGCAACTGCGCCAGGCGTGTTCTCACAGATTCCGTCCCAAGATAGCGTAGTAAGCCGAATCCGATGCCGTTGCGCGGAATGCGCCGTATTTGCTCCTTAATGGCCATGATCTCTTCCGCCGGCGTGGTGGTTCTTCGCAAGTCCAAGTGCACCGGATAGAGCGTGGTAAACCATCCGACCGTGCGCGAGACATCGACGTCGGCGAACAAATCTTCCCGGCCGTGACCCTCCAGGTCTACCAGCAGCGTTTGGCGGCCGCTCCAACGAGCAAAGGCTTTTACCAGTGCAGTGAGCAGAATATCGTTAATTTGTGTGTTGTATACAGGCGGTACTTCCTGTAATAACGCCCGCGTCTCCGCTTCGCTTAGGGCCACCGAGACCACTTGTGCGGACGCTTCGCTGTTTGCCCCATCGATCATATCTTGGGGCATCGGACTGAGATCTCGAGGCAGGAAGGACGTCCAGAAATCTGTTTCTTGGGTGAGTGCAGGTTTGCTCGCGTATTCTTGAATCCGCTTACCCCAATGCTGCAAGGAACTGGTCTTGGCCGGCAATTTGATTTCATTGCCTTCAAGCGCTTGCCAATAGGCGTTCTGAATGTCCTCCAGCAAAATGCGCCAAGAAAGGCCATCGATGGCCAGATGGTGAATAAGGATTAATAATCGGTGCGAACGTTCTTCGCCGTGGTCAAAATAGGCAATCCTCATCATCGGGCCTTCGAAGAGATCGAGGCTTGCCTGTAAGGTGTTGGCACGATTTTCGATAGCTTCAGTCAGGGCATCAGGAGAAACGCCGGATAAATCCACGTACTCAAAGGGCAAGTTCTCCTCAACGTCGGCGAGGTATTGAATCCACCCCGTTTCGCTCCGTCGGTAACGCAGGCGTAAAGCGTCATGATGGCGCAACAAGTATCGCGTGACTTTTTCGAGAGCGGCTCGATCCAAGGGCTGCTTCACCTCGAGCAGGATCGATTGATTCCAATGCTGGGGCGCCGGCAAGCGTTGCTCGAAAAACCAATGCTGAATGGGCGTGAGCGGAACCGGGCCGGTAACGATACCCTGCTCCGCTTGGACAACCGGCGCTGTCGCGGCCACCGCAGCTAAGCCTTCGATGGTAGGGTATTGGAAGAGCTGCTTGGGCGTTAGGCGTATGCCGGCTTGATTGGCCTTGGCGATGACTTGGATGCTCAAAATCGAATCGCCGCCCAGCTCGAAAAAGTTGTCATAGACACCCACTTGGCTGATGCCTAAAACGGCAAGCCAAATATCCGCCAGCGACTTTTCAACTGCAGTTCTTGGGGCTTGATACTCCGTCTTCAAGTCGGGCCGAATATGATCCGGCTTGGGCAAAGCTTTGCGATCCACCTTTGCATTGGGCGTCATGGGTAAGGCCTGCAGCATGACAAATAGCGAGGGAATCATGTACTCAGGCAATTGCGCTTGCAAATGCTCGCGCAGCTCGCTGGTGCTGGGATACGGCTCAGCCTTTGGCACCCAGTAGGCCACCAATCGCTTGTTGCCGGGAACATCTTCACGGGCAATGACCACGGCTTGCTGGACCTGCGGATGCTGCTCCAAGGCGGTTTCAATCTCGCCCAGCTCGATGCGGAAGCCACGAATCTTGACCTGATTATCCAATCGGCCCAAGAACTCGATGTGGCCGTCAGGCAGATAGCGTACCAGGTCGCCGGTTTTGTAGAGCCGCTCGCCCGGTTGGGTACCAAAGGGATTGGGGACAAATCGCTCTGCCGTCAAATCCGGCCGGTTGAAATAACCTCTCGATAATCCAAATCCACCAATGTAAAGTTCACCGGCAACGCCGATCGGAACTGGAGCGAGATTCTTGTCCAAAATGTAGTGTTGAACGTTGACAATAGGTTTGCCAATACTTGGCTTGGTTGGCAGTGATTTTACCCGACAAATGGTCGAGTCCACCGTGCACTCGGTGGGACCGTACATGTTATAGAAATCGCAGCGACCGTTCCGTGCTAATATTTGCCAAGTGCTTTCATCGATCGCCTCGCCGCCCGGCAGCATAGCCGCTGGAACCCATTGAGAGTCTTCCAACAGTCCGGCCGACAACATCAGTTTCAATTGCGAGGGCACACAATCTACCACATCCAGCTCATTTTTGCGGATGAAATCCACAAGGGCTGCGCCGTCGCCTCGTACTTCTTGCGGCAAAATGTATAAAGTATGGCCGTTGAGTAGGGTGACGATTTGTTGCACCGAAGCATCGAACATCAGTGGCGCGTTCAAGCCGACCCGCAAGCTTCCATCGCCATGGTTGGCATAGATCGCACGATTCAATCCGGCCCAAAGGTTGATCGCACTGCGATGCTGAATCATCACTCCCTTGGGCTTGCCGGTGGAGCCTGAAGTGTAGATCAGGTACGCCAAGTTCTCGCCGGTGGCGCCACTCACGGGACTTGACTGAGTCTCACGGGCAATACGATCCCAATCTCCGTCCAGAAGGATCGTCTTGCATTTGGAGTGCTGAAACGCAGGCAACAATCGTTGCTGGGTCAAGACGAGCGACAGTCCGGCATCCGCCAGGATGTAATCTAATCGATCCGCAGGATAGGCTGGGTCCAAGGGAACGTACGCCCCGCCGGCTTTGAGGATACCGAGCAAGCCGACGATCAATTCCAAGGATCGTTCAGCGCTGATGCCGACCAAAACCTCTGGGCCTACCCCTTGTTTGATGAGGTGATTCGCCACCTGGTTGGCGCGGTTGTTCAATTCGGCAAAGGTGAGCGCATCCCCGTTGAAGTTGACTGCAATCGCCTCAGGTGTTTTCCGTGCTTGCGCATCAAAAAGCTCGTGCAATGTTTCAGGCCGCGGTAGCGGCATTTTGTTGTCGTTCCAAGCGTGCAGCAGCTTTTCTTTCTCCGAATCCGACATGATCGACAAGCTACGGATCCGCTGATCCGGATCGGCTACGATGGACAACAGCAAGTTCTGAAAATGCTGCTGCATTCTTTCAATGGTCCTCGCATCAAACAAGTCCGCGTTGTATTCAAAAGTCCCGCGCAAACCGTCGCTTCTCTCCATGATCTCCAAAGTCAGATCGAATTTGGCGGTGCGGCTCTGCACGTCCACCGGTTTCACCGTCAAACCCGGTAGCTTAATTTCACTGATCAGCGACTTTTGGTAAGCGAACATCACCTGGAAAAGCGGACTGCGGCTCATGTCGCGCTCTGGCTGCAAAGCATCGACCAACTTTTCAAAAGGCAGGTCTTGATAGTCCAAGGCCTCTTGGGAAACGTCATGCATTCTTTGCAAGAGCTCGCGAAAAGTCGGATTACCGGACAAATCCGCCCGCAAAACGATGGTATTGACAAAGAAACCGATTAAAGGTTCGATTTCGGAACGAATCCTGTTTGCGATTGGCGTCCCAATGTTCAGATCTTCTTGGCCCGTATAGCGATTCAGTAGAATCGCAAATGCGGTCAAAATGGCCATGAATGGCGTTGCCCCGGCTTGCAGACTAAAATCGCGAAGCTTGTAAAAAGGCTCCCCTAATATCAAGAACGGCAGGCGCGCCCCTCGATGGGTCATGACAGCCGGACGCGGATGATCGATAGGCAGGTCAAGGGCGGTTGTACTGCCGCTCAGTTTTTGCTTCCAATAATTCAATTGCTGGAGCATGATTTCTTTTTGCAGCCATTCGTTCTGCCATTTGGCGAAATCCACGTACTGGATAGCCAATTCCGGCAAAGGCGATTCCTGCCCGTGCGAATAAGCATTATAAAGAGCTACCATTTCGCGGATTAAAGCTCCTACTGACCAGCCGTCAGAGATAATGTGGTGTAGGGTAAGGACTAAAACATGATCGTTGAGTCCAATCTTTATAAGCTTAGCGCGAATGAGCGGACCGTTAGCTAAATCGAACGGAGTTTGAGCCTCTGTGTCCGCAATCTTCTCAGCTTCTTCTACCGCTTCAGTTTCCGGGAGATGGTCTAAAAGCGCTACTGGCACAGCCAGATGCAGCTTAGGAGCGATATGCTGCTGTGGTTTGCCGTCAATGGCCATAAAGGTAGTGCGCAGAACTTCGTGCCGCTCGATGATCTTGTTTAGGCTCTTGTCGAGAGAGGCAATATCAAGGTTACCCTGCAAACGAACGGCCGTGGGAATATTATAGAGGGCACTGCCGGGTTCCATCTGATCCAAAAACCAGAGGCGCATTTGTGCAAAAGAAAGCGGCAACTCCCCATTTCGTGGTAGGCGTTGAATGCTGGTCATCTTTTTGCGAGCGTGGTGGGCTTCCTTTTCGGCCGACGCACCAGCGGACTGGTCTTCCCGCTGGTAGCCGAGACTTTCCGCAATCTTCCAGCTTTTATCACTTAAAAAGTCATCCGAGTGAAAGTTTTTCCAGCGATCGACAGACTTAGTATTGATTTTCTTATGTAGATAAAACTTGAAATCGCCCACCATTTGTGATTTAGGCGTCAAGCCATCTGTCATTCTTTTACCTTTGTAGGGCTCCAACATCCCGGGATCGTACTCGATACCCAAAAAGTGACAAACCTCTTGGATCGAAGCTGCCGGCTCTTTGAGTACTTTTTCGAATTGGATACGCATCTGCCGTTCCGCTGGAACATCCTTGAGGAATTCCAAGATGTTCTGATGGCAGATCAA
Source organism: Caldithrix sp. (assembly GCA_020722685.1). The sequence continues at coordinate 50,902 of DYKH01000019.1, forward strand.
CCAAATCAACTCACCCAACTCTCTGCGCGAGAAGGGGTGTTGATAGCGGAAAAAGTTCTCATCCAACCGCGCTTCGATGAATGAATAGACGGTGGCATAAGGATGGCGCGTCAAGTGAATGTATAAAGCATTTTCAAAATCTTCCTCCGCCCGTTGGAGTATCTTCAAATCCAAAGGATAAGAGGGCGTTTTGTCGACTAAGATTCTATCGCCAATCCACTGTTGCAAGGCTCCGTAAAACTGCTTGATGGTCATATTTTGTTTTTCACACTCTTCCATCACTGCTTTTGCAGTTTCGGCATCGCAGTTTTTGGCCTCCATGATAGCACGAATGGTGGCTTCCAGCCAAATGGTGAACTGCTGGGACAACTCTTGCTTGCGGTCTTTTAGCGTGTTGAAAGATAACAGCTCCAATTCCGGTGGAGCGAAGAGCTTGGGATGCCCGGCCAACATGACCCTGAAAAGAGTGGATCCAGATCGCGGCGGAGAAAGCACAAAGATGGCCGGCGGATTCTTCTTATCATCCTTGGCTTTTCGCGGTGCGAGCGGCCTGATAATATGGCGCATTCGCTTGATCTTGGTTTCGTCTATTTGGCCTTTTTGATTTTTGGCAAATACTTTCTGTTTGAACTTGCTTTGATCGCAAGACTCTGTGCCGAAGAACTTTACCACCAGATCCGGATAATAGGCATTCACGTACATGGCCAACTCGGCAATTGTGGGCGCGAGGAATATGGCGCTGACGGGAGCGACCTCGCCAACTTCTTCCTGGAGGCGATTGATCAAGACTGCAGCCTTGAGCGAATCTCCGCCGTGTTCAAAAAAGTTGTCATGAATACCTACTTCCTTCACCCCCAATATCTTTTTCCAATGTTCGGCCAAGAATTGCTCCAAAGGCGTTCGCGGCGGCACAAAACCTTTTTCGTCACCAGCGGCAGATTCCTCCGGAACCGGCATTCGCTTTCTGTCCAGCTTGCCATTCGGCGTAAGTGGGAACTCATTCATGGCCACAAATGCCGAGGGAACCATGTAATCCGGCATTTTTTCCTTCAAGTAGGACCGCAGCTCACCGATGGATTGGCTAGCCTCCGGTTTGAAGATGACATAAGCCACCAGTCGTCTTTCACCGGGATTATCTTCACGAGCCAAAACCACGGCATCGGCTATGTCCCGGTGCCGCAAAATCGCCGCCTTGACCTCGTCGGGCTCGATGCGAAAGCCGCGAATCTTGACTTGATTATCGATGCGACCGATGAACTCGATGCTTCCATCTGCCAAAAAACGAACCAAATCACCCGTTCGGTACAGCCGGCCACCGGGCGCTGCGCCAAAAGCGTCCGGGACGTATTTCTCTGCCGTCAAGTCCGGCCGGTTGAGATAGTCGCGCGCCAAACCATCGCCGCCAAGCAAAAGCTCGCCCGCAATGCCGATGGGAACCGGTCGAAATTTGCGGTCGACTACAAAAGTTTTTGTGTTGCTAACGGCCTTGCCGATGGGTACAGTTTTGGCTCCTTCGGCGACATTTTGTACCAAATGCCAAGTCGCAAAAGTGGTGCTTTCGGTAGGCCCATAGACGTGCAGCAGTCGTTTCGGCGGGCCGTTCTTCAGCACTTCTCTAACCCAGCGAGGATCGACCGCCTCGCCTCCGAATAGGACGTGGTTTAACCGGCTAAACATCCCCGGGGCTTCAGCCGCAAGTAGATTGAACAGCGCCGTGGTCAAAAAGAGGGTGGTGATGTTCCGTTCGCGCAACTGTGTGGCAAATTCTTTGGGCGAAAGCACCACGTCTTTGCTAATGCCGACGAGCTGTGCGCCGCGCAAAAGCGAACCCCAAATCTCAAAGGTTGCGGCATCAAATGACGCATTGGAAGCCTGAGCAATCCGGTCGTCTGCTTGAATATTGATGTAATTCGTGTTCAGCACCAATCGGGCAATGGCCTTTTGGGGAATGGAAACGCCTTTGGGGACTCCCGTGGAGCCGGAGGTATAAATGACGTAAGCAAGATTCTCCGCCGTTGCTAGATTGACCGGATTGGTCTCTTCTTGCTTGGCAATCATTTCCCAATCTGCGTCCAACCTCAAGACAGTCGCCTCATTCTTGGGCAGCTTGGACAACAAGTGATCCTGAGTAAGCAGCACAGGCGAGCGAGCGTCAGCAAGCATGAAGGCCAAGCGCTCTTGCGGATAATCGATATCCAAGGGCAGATACGCCCCACCAGCCTTGAGGATGCCAAGCATAGCGACGATCATCGCCGGGCATCGTTCCAGATACATGCCGACCAGCACATCCGGTCCAACCCCGAGGCCTATGAGGTAGTGAGCAAGCTGATTGGCCTGCCGGTTGAGGTCGGCGTAGGTAAGCTTTTCCTCGCCATAGTCCACTGCAACGGCATCCGGAGATCGTTCCACTTGCGCTTCAAAAATTTCTTGGATGGTACGGTCTTTTGGATACGCCGTCCCCGTATCATTCCATTCCGCAACCACCTGGCGCCGTTCATCCTCCGCCATCAGCGCCAGCGAAGAGATACTGTTGTCAGGATGGGCGACGATCTCCTGCAAAAGGCGCTCAAAATGGGCGACCATCCGCACCATTGTGGGTGCCTCAAACAGGTTCGTGTTGTATTCAAAACTGCCCGTCAAGCTTGCTTCATTGCCCTCCATCATCAGCAGCAGATCGAATTTCGCCGTCTCATTTTCGACCTCTACCAAGCTGAGCTGCAAATCCCCAAACGTCAGGTCGTCGATAGCTTTCCCTTGCAGAGCAAACATGACTTGGTAGAGAGGCGAGTAACTGACATTGCGATCCGGATGCAGCGCATCCACCAGCATCTCGAATGGCAAGTCGTGATGCGAAAAAGCTTGTAGCACTGTTTCTCTTGTGGTCCTGAGCATTTGGCGAAAACTCGGATCGCCGGAAAAGTTGAATCGGATCGTCAAGGTATTGACAAAATAGCCGATCAACCCTTGAATTTCCGCTCTGTCACGATTGGCGATCGGCGTACCCACACAAAAGTCTTCTTGGCCGCTGTAGCGGGACAATAATGCCGCGAACGCCGTCAAAAGCGTCATGAATAGGGTCGCATGCTCCTCGCGACCAAGAGCATACAAGGCTTTGGACAAGTCGCTGCTGACGGCAAAAGATTGATGCGCACCCTTAAAAGTCTGGATGGCTGGCCTTGGCTTATCAATGGGCAGCTCTAAAACGGGGGGCATTGGATCTAACACTTGCCTCCAGTGCGAGAGTTGCTTTTCCAGAATGTCCCCCTGCAGCCGATCGAGCTGCCATTGAGCATAGTCCGCGTATTGAATTGATAGCTTTGGTAAGGGCGAAGCGAGTCCTCTTATCAAAGCTTCATACAATAAGGCAATTTCGCGGATCATTACGCCAATGGACCAGCCATCCGCGACGATGTGGTGCATCGTCAAAAGCAGAACATGTTCAGAATCGTCAACGCGCAGCAATGAAGCTCTTATCAGTCGGTCTTTAGCCAAATCAAAGGGACGGTGCGCCTCCTCTTTGGCCAGCATGCGAATGAGCTCTTCCCGCTTTGCAGGATCGGGGTCTTCAAGATTGGTCACAGAAAAACGCAGATCATAAGGCGGCTCAATCGTCTGTACCGGCTCGCCGTTTTCGGTGATGATTTTGGCGCGCAAAACCTCGTGTCTGGTAATCACTTGGGACAGGCTTTCCGCCAAGGCGCTCACGTCGAGCTTCCCTTGCAGACGCAATGCGGCAGATATGTTATAAAAGGAGCTGGCGCGATCCAGTTGCTGCAAGAACCACAATTGTTTTTGCGAGTACGAAAGTGGAAACCTCGCGGCATCCTTGCGCCTGGGTATCTCCTGCAAGTCCGGGGCCTCCCCCCTTTTGGCCTGCAGCTTGCGCAACAATAGCTCCCGTTTTTCCGGCGATAATTCTTCTATTCTCTTAACGACATCGCTCATAATTTTTCCGTCGATAGGGTCGACACCTCATCATCCTGTACAAGCTGGGCGGCATCAGCATCCGACAGTTGCTCGATTTCCGCCAAGAGTTGATCCAATTCGTCTTGGTTTTCTTGAGCAGCCTGCATCTTGGCAATGGCCAGAGCAAGACCCTCAATGGTGGGGGCTTCAAACAAGGTGCGCAAAGGAACGTCCACCTTGAGAGCCTGCCGCAAGCGGGAAACGACCCGGGTCGCCATCATCGAATGCCCGCCCAGGTCGAAAAAATTGTCGTGAACCCCCACCCTTTCCAATTTCAGCACGTCGGTTACAATGTCCGCCAACGTTTGCTCGATCGGCGTTCTGGGCGCAACAAAATCCGCTGCCTCCGACAGCCGGACCGGCCCCGGCGCCGGCAACGCCTTACGATCAATTTTGCCGACCGCATTGACCGGCATGTGCTCCAGCATGACGAACGCCGACGGGATCATGTATTCCGGCAGCTTTTCCCTTAGATAATGGCTCAAGTCCGCCGTCGAGACTTGCGCTCCGTTCTCCATGACTACATACGCGACCAACCGTCTCTCGCCGGGCTCGTCCTCTCGCGCCAACACCACCGCCTGTCGGACATTTTCGTATTGACTGATTGCCGATTCTATCTCCCCTAGCTCGATGCGAAATCCACGGATTTTGACTTGTTGGTCGACGCGGCCAAGAAACTCAATATTGCCGTCGCCAAGATAGCGTGCCAGATCGCCGGTTCTATACATCCGGGCGCC
>DYKH01000552.1 GCA_020722685.1 Caldithrix sp.
TTGATATTTGAATTTTCCATTACCTTCATCAGGAATGCTTTTGGCCTTTCTTCGCCAAGAGGTACGCATTTGCCGGATGAACCATAAATTAACACGCCGCAAGCAGCGCGGAGCTGCCATCCAAAACCTATTCGCAAATAGCACCTTGCCTGGCGAGTCGATGCATCCAAATCAATTTCCGCCTACTCGGCTCTTAGAATCATCACTGGTCCCAATAGCCCGCTGACCGGCTCGCCGCGCGAGAAATCATCCTTCCATTTGGCTTGGGCGGTGTTGGTCACATCGATCTCAAGCACATTCTCACCCGTGTTGACCAGAGAAGATATGTCCCATTCATAAGGTGGACAAATCCTGACTCCCGCGCTCTTTTCATTTATCGTTACTTCTGCAATCTCTTCCACGCGGCCGGCACTAAGGCCGATCTTTTGATTGGAATGCTGCTTTGGCAGAAAAAAGCTGCAACGGTAGCGCAAGGTTCCGGCATATTCCCGCAGGCCTTCCCATCGCCGCCAATCGGTTAATTTATCCTTCGTTCCCAAAGGTTCGAAACTGCTATCGGAATCATCGGTAGCTTTGCTGACTTGCCAAGGTCCAGGTAGTTCCTCCGTCTGATTATAGTGAGAGGGCGGCTGCAAGGATGGGAGTTGCGGTGCAAGCCTCAGACACCACAAGCCATAAGGAGGAATGTCAACATCCACCTGCAAACCGCCCTCAACGGAGGAAAAAGATACTGCCAAATACTTGCCACTTTCCGCGTCGAAACGCGCCGTGGCGCCGGATGTGTTTCTGAGTAGCAACGCGCCTTGCACATTTACCGCCAGCGATCGGTTATGCAAAAAAAGCCACTCTCCGGATTTGTCTATCCGGTGACAAACCATCAAAGCGGCTGTATGCGGCTGTAGTTGAACCGAGGAAGCAAAAGCAATCCGGCTGGTGAGATCAGGAAAAACCACAACTGCCACATGCGGCGAGGCTTTTAGTACGGATACTGCCTGTTTCACTTCCGCATCGCCGCGTCCGTCCAGCGACGCTTCCGGCCAGCGGTCGAGCGCGACGACTCGGCCACCGGCGTCGACAAATTCCGCCAGACGGGCGATGGCCTTTGCAGAGACATAACGGACATACGGCAAGATCACCGTAGAAATCCGTTGGCCGTTGTATTGCCACTGGGCGTCGGCAAAGCTGCCTTGGATTTCCCAGGTTTCATAGGGAATGACCAGGGTGGACATTTGCCAGTTTTCCAGGGCCCGGATGACCGGATCCACGGTCATGGCTGCGCCCATCCACTTCGATTCGGCAGTATAAAGAACCACAACGTCGTAGTGGGGCCGGCTTTCAGCAATGATCTTTTGCAGCCGGGTAGAATAATCCGCCCAGCTTTTGTAATATCGCCATTGCGGATTGCCGCTGCTGCGATTAAAATGGGGCGGGCAATCCGGATCGTTGAACTTCATGGTTACCGCGTGCGGACTGAGAAATGTAAAGCCGCTGACGATGTGCCAATCACCGATCCATTTGACCATACGCAACCCTTCGCACCAGCCATTGGCGCCAAAGGCCTCGGAGAACATTTGCGTGGAACCACTCATCAGTGCCGCGCCGCGCGCCATGGCCGGCAAGCCGAAGGAAAAGAACTCCTGATTCCACTCGTCACGCGAGTTCATGGACCAACGGTTGCCGCCGGCGCCTAATCCAGGCGTCACCTGAAAGGCGGCCACATCGATGCCGGGGATGTCGAAATACTGCATGGCCTGAAACCAATGCCCCGGCCCATACCCCAGGTTGTGGTCGGCGTGATTATCCTCCACCAAGTGCCCGATGAGTTGCACTCCGTGCGCCCGACACCAATCCTGCTGCGGTTTGAAAAAGGTCTCGGCAAAACAGCGCGTATATGCGTCCATGAGGTCGTAGCGATACATGCGCGTCTGCGGACCCAGACTGTACCAAC
>DYKH01000553.1 GCA_020722685.1 Caldithrix sp.
CATCCAACTCCAGGATAGACATAAGCTGCGAGGGCATGCCTGCGCCATGCAGCGCGAATGAAGCGTTGCCCGCGCTGTCTATTCCTTGGTCAAAAGGCATAGTCTAGAATCCGTCCGAGTTGCCGAGTGCAATCAGGACTCCGTATGTAAAAGTATCAAGCAGGTCTTTCATGTGTTCCTTTTTATCCTGTCCCATGCCGAAGCGCCCTACTTGGTCCCAGAAATGGTTCTTGGTCTGACCGCGATACTGTTTCGTTTTATTGAAGGCGTAATCGCTGATTTTAACCTTGCCCTGCGCAATATACGGGCTGGCCGCAATAGCGCGGCCTTCCTTGCCGATGCTGGTGGCCTTCGTATCAATGGGATATACATGCTGCCATTGCGGGGATGCTTGCGCGGTCTGGAGCAGTTGGATGCCGCTGCTCCGGTCTTCAATCCAAATGCCGCAGTTCCCACGGCGCGCGCGACTCTGTTCCGCGAGTTCCTCAATACGGCTGTTGACACCGGGTAGCCAGTCAATCAGGAGATTGCTTTTGATCTGCACCACATCCCAGTCAAGAATGACCAGTGGATAGCCTGCATAGATGGACTTGGCGAAGTACGTTACCGCTGTGCCATCGTGCTTGGCTCCGTCTTTACTGGCAGAATCAATAACGGCAAAAATCTGATCTGTGCGCCAGTTGACCTGAACAGGCGCGTTATCCACCAGCAGCATTTCCATAGGGAAAAACGTATCCCCGTCCACCCCATAGTCGCCTTCCCAAATGTGCCGATAACGGCCAGGGAACACACGAAAATCGAGTAAGCGTTCCTGGTTTAGCTCATCAGGGAACCAAGGGTTATCTCGCCAGTTCGCCATGATGACAATGCTGTCTTCAGGCACGTTATCGCCGCGCAAAAACTGGTCAATGGCGTCCCCTTCACTGTCAGGGTTCCAGCTAAACCAAAGCTCTGAACCGGGCTTGCGGATCGTGGGTCTGAGTAGCTCCAATGATCGTGAACTCATACTCTGAGCTTCTTCAAACCATGCAATATCAAAGCCTTCGAGAGATTTGATATTCTGCGCGTTCTGGTCCTGCATGCCCCGGAAGATAATGACCCCTCCATACGGGCACAAAATTTTGTTGTGCTGCACCTCGAACAGATGACCAACATCCAGCTTCTGTATTTTCTCCTCCAGAAGCTTCTTAACCGATTCATCAAGCGTTTGCTGAACTTCTCGGAGGCAAACGGCATCTATCTTTTCTGCGCAGCATCTCTCAATCAGATGCTCAGCAAAAAAGTGCGACTTGCCAGACCCTCGGCCGCCCCAGACGCCCTTATACCTTGCGCGCTCAAGGAGCGGTAGGTACACCCTGGGTGTCGGGATGTCGAGGATCAATGATCGTTCTCCGTATTTCCTTCACGGTATCTGTCGTGTTGGAATTATTGATCTGCACAGCCATATCAGGGGTTTTGCCCACCAGCGTTTCCTTGGCGGCGTTAATAGTGAGCGCGCGGCTGCGGAAGTCGGATTGATTTTCACAGCCCTTGTCCATCGCTTCCTGCACATTCCGCATGGCCTGGCGATTGAGGTACTCCAAGCGGCTAACCACCAGATCGACATGCGTTTCCACCGCGTTCACAATGCGTTCATCATGGGCATGCAAGGCTTTCTGATATTGGATTCCAGCGCTCACAATTGGGGCAACATCTTGCGCCACCCCCTTGCATATTTTTGACACCATTCCGGTGCTGACCTTGTGGCGGACAGCAATCTGACGCTGGCTCATCTGCCCCAGTCGCCAGTCGGTTAATACGGCATCAATGACGGATTGAGGGAGCGGTTTAGCTGCCACAGATATGAACCCCATAAACACAAAAACCCCAACCGGAGAGGTCAGGGCGTATTTCGAAAGCCATTAGCAGAAACATAAAGCAAAAATTCTGGAAATGCGACACGTTGA
>DYKH01000554.1 GCA_020722685.1 Caldithrix sp.
CCGTGACTCTGTGTCTCAGTGGTGAGAATTCAAGGTTTTTGCAGTAGAGTCATCTTTGGATTGCCCGGAGTTGGAAAGACTCACTTCGCGGCCGCTGTGGGACACCAACTCGTCCAGGCCGGGCACAGCGTTCTCTTCACCCCCACCTTTCGCCTGGTGGACGAACTCTTGCGCGCCAAGCGCGACCTGCTGCTCGAACGTGAACTGCGCCGCCTCGACACCTACGAAGTGATCATCCTCGACGACATCGGCTACGTCCAACAGTCCCGCAACGAGATGGAAGCGCTCTTCGCCCTGCTGGCGGAACGCTACGAACGCCGCAGCGTCGTTACACTTGCGCCGCACGCCAGTGCAGGTGTCACATCCAACCTGGTCTTTTCACAATGGGAACAATGACAAAGACCCCATGACCACCGCCGCCGCCATCGACCGCGTCGTCCACCACAGCATCATCGTGGAATTTGGAAAGGAGATCCCCAGCCACAGAGCACAACAAGCCGCCCAACGCATCCAACAAGAACCCCCTGAATAATTTTTTTCGGCGTGTGGAACGCTCCCACCCATGGGCATTTCTAATTGTCGCCATGTCCATTTCTAATTGTCGTTGACAGCTCTTTGACTTGTACGGACCTTTCTACGGGCTGGACGGATGTCACCGCCCTGCCACACCGCTCCCAACAGGCCGTTTCGGAAGCGATCCACTCCATGCGCCAAAAACTGCCTTTCCCTTTGCTCGGGATTGACTCAGATAATGGCAGTGAGTTCATCAACGATTTGTTATACCGCTACTGCCTGGATGAGCAGATTACTTTTACCCGCTCCCGTCCTTACAAGAAAAACGATCAGGCGCATGTCGAACAAAAGAATTGGTCCGTTGTGCGGCGGGAGGTGGGGTATGATCGTTGGGAAACAGAGCAGGAACTGGCGCTCCTGGAAAGTATTTATGATGATCTACGCCTCTACATCAACTTCTTTCAGCCGTCTTTCAAGCTGATTGCTAAAGAGCGCATTGGCAAGAAAACCATCAAACGGTATGATACCGCCAAGACTCCTTACCAGCGTGTACTCGAACGCAAAGACATTTCTTTGGAGGCCAAAGCGCGGCTCATGAACTTGTATGTCCAACTCAATCCTGCCGAACTTCGGCGACGCATTGACCAGAAAACAGCTAAACTTTGGAAAATTTCTCGGTAACATTCTTTCTTGATGCAACGATGCTTCCCAAAGTAACATTTTATCTTGATGCAATACGTGACATCCGCGAGCCGTAAATTCGACACAGATTTCGCGCCAGGGTTTTCGTAGCTTCAAGAACAGCAAAGTCCATACTTTGTTACACAATCGCGATTTTACAACCCAAGGCATCAATAATCCTGTTGACAGTTTCGAAGCGGGGATTGCCGTTCTCGGAAAGGGATTTATACAGGCTGGCGCGACTAACCCCCGCTTTTTTGGCGACTTCGGTCATCCCTTTTGCCCTGGCAGCGATGTTGAGCGCGTGAATAAAGTCTTCTGTATTCCCTGTGCCGGCCACTTCTTGCAGGAAACCGCGAATATCCTCATCACTATTGAGATATTCAGCAATATCGAAGGCGGACGTTTTTAAGGTCATTTTATTACTCCATTTCATTCAAAAGGTCCTTCGCTTTTTGAATATCAGCCTTTTGGCTCGCTTTATCGCCGCCAGCCAATAACAGAATGATCCGGTCATTGCGAATTGTGTAGTAAATACGAATTCCGCTTCCGAAGAAAAAACGTAACTCGTAAAGATTGGTATGGATCTGCTTGAAATCGCCGAAGTTGCCATTTTCTATGCGGGCGAGTCTTGCCAAGATTTTTCTTTTAGCTACCGCATCTTTTAACTTAAGAAACCACTTATCAAACACTACTACAGGCGGGCATAAATTCGTCTTTATTTTGTAGTGACGACTTTAGTCGTTTTTA
>DYKH01000141.1:0-3385 GCA_020722685.1 Caldithrix sp.
GTCTTAGCACAATCAATGCTAGCAAGCAACCAATGTGCCAGCGGTGTGCGGAAAAATAAAATTTTTTTCTTGCAGAACATCTGCGGATGTCGTAGCATGGTCTCATGCTAGCGCATGGTGCACTAGCTGAACAGAAAGGAAACATCAATGAAGTATTATTATTTCTGTGCTGATGAGCACACGACATGTGGTCATCGGCACCTAACTGAGGCGGCCGCCCGGCGTTGCTGGGAGCGCGAAAACGATTTCTGGATGAAGCGTGGGCTCAACTGCTCCTGGGACATATATCGTGTCCCCCGCGGCGAGTATGAGATGATCCGCCACCCCCTCCACGGGTGGCAGCCATCGCCCCTCGCTGATGTGGCGTTTGTCGCCTCCCCATGGTGTGAGACGCCATAGGACTCCCAGGCGCCGTCCGCGCCAGAATCATAGGCGCATGTGGCTCTTGTTCGTTACGCGCCACCCAACCGCGATATGCCCTGGCGGCTAGGGAAAGCACAAGGGCATGTATCGCGCGCACGCCTGTGTTAGTTGCGCTCTAAAACAGGCAGTGCGCTAAAGCATGACTCCGGCTAGGCAATATCCTCTTCTTTGCTTGCCCTGCCTGCGACGTACCCTCAGTCGCAGGGGCAAGCACATGGTCCCTCTACCCCCACCATTCTGCGCGCTAGATAGTCAGTCCGCACGGGGACATCTCACTACATTGGAGCCGTCGTCTTTGCACCCTAACGACACGGCTAGTCGTAAGACGAGCTTCAAGGATAGACAGTGTAATAGCTATGAAAAGAGGAAGTACCCACACCTTGGCAGGCCATTGGTTAAGCTGGATCGCCAGTGGACAGCTCCGAATAGGCTTGACGTGTACTATACCCGCGCTTCTGCCGTGGCCGCAACGCGTCATGGGCAGGCTGTCAAATAGCATTGCCCCCGATCCCTTTTATAATACGTCTTATATGATCCCTTTCTATTGTCGCCGCGGCTTGACGACTTCCAAAAGATGGCAGAGAGGTTCCCCTTTCCACGAAACCACCAGTCTAGCCGGTTGTTTTTTCTTCGCAAGGATCTGTTCGTAGAGACCCCTGTTAGTCACCACCAGCTTGGCTAAACCCCCATAGAGTTGGAACCTAACAATCGCGCCGCTTCCGAAGGCCTCGACGTCCTCGACGTATCCTTCAAGCTGCGGCTTCACGGCCCGACGGCCGTCCTCGAGTTTCTCAAAGGCGAGCTCCTGGCTAACGAGCTGCGAAGCCGCCGCCGCCCAGAATTGCCCTCCTAAGAAGGGTTGTAATTCTTCCTCAGGATGGTCGATCCAAACTGCGCTCTCGAGCCCTTTCGAGCTCCAACCCACGGTAATGTTTTTTATTTGATAGATCATAATTTCTCCTTTGTTTAGCCGCAGCGTCATTGCTGCGGCGTTAAAAGCTCAAATAAATATGTCAAGAATTTTTGGCGTCTGGCCTTCGTCTGGACACGAGACCTGAAGTTTAATCGTGACATAGTTGCCCAGACACTGCAATATGCCATCGGTAATGCTTTCGTCAGCTGTCTCCACAGCGAAGGTGGATCTGCGCCCAATCTTGAATATCACTAGCGCGACGTTAGGGTTGACGTCAATGGACCTCCCCTTCCAGGATGATTGCTAATGACCAACGACCGCCGGGGAGTGCGCTCGCCTGAGCACGACGGCCCACAACCTGGGGCGCAGCGGCAACTAGGAGTCGCCCGCCGTCCAACAAGTATGTCTGCCCTTCTGGGCTCTCCACCTGAACCTTAGCCTTCGGCCCATCAGGGCCAGAATCTGCCCGGATAGATTTTATCAAGAATTTGCTCATATCCTGTGAAAAATATTATAAGGCGCCGCTCAGTCCTCAATGTACAAAATGAGCGGCAGTTCACCTGCCACCCAGTGGACTTCGATTGTACACCGCTTGCCGAGCTGATCCAGCAGTCGCCAGAAAAGGTCGGCCTTTCTCGCTATCAGGTGGAAGGGGCCCCCTTCCATCCGAAATGAGACCCGCGCCGCGTACGAAGCCGTTATTTCAACGGTTTCGACCACGCCTTCAAGGCGTGATTCGATCCACCACCGCCCGTCATCTAGGGCAGCGGCTTCGACGCTTTGCCCGATCAGCTGCGGTGCCGCGTACGCCGCGAGGAAGCTAATCGGAACCTCATGTTTGTCGCCCCGCTCATCCTCGAGCAGGGCAATAGCGCGCTCTTCTGAGCCGGAAGAGTGCGCAGTGACAGTCTTTACTGTATACATATTTTTACCTTTCTATTCTCGCCACAGCGTCACCTCTGAAAGAAGATGGAGACGATTCACTCGGCTCCAATAACAATTGGTGGATTATTAGCAATGCAGCGCAACCGCAGGGCTACGCGCTCTCCAACATATTCCAATAGCTGATGGTAAAGTTCTTCCGAAGGAACCACCAGCTGTAGGACTGTACGTCCAATCTTAAAGGAGGCACGTGCTTCCTTGTTGGTGGAGATCTCAATACTTTCAACCACACCGGTAAGGCATGGTTCGCTCCGCCAACGATTGTCTTCTAAGGCAGCAGCTTCGATCTGCTGCCCGATTACTTGCAGCGCGGCTGCAGCATAGGGTAACCCGCCGTCGAAAGAGATGGGGTTCCCATTCGGGCTTTCGACACAGATGGTGGCTGCTAGTCCGTCTGGATCAGGAACCACCGTGATTGATTTAACTTTACATTTCATGTTTTGTTCCTTTTCGCCGCAACACCATTGCTGCGGTCTACGTGCTCATATCTATGCAGAAAGCACGAGAAAGCAAGAGAAAAAATTAAAAAAAAGTTATGCCTGCTAGGACGTTCTGGTACAGCTGTTGCTGATCAGCAGTGCGTGTGCCAATCTCGCTTGGAGCAACGAAAAAAAGTGAAATTTTTTTCTTGCGCTACAGGGCTAGGCGTCACATCGTTTACATGAAGCTAGAGCAATGAAGCCCTAGCGAAAACGAAAGGTAAAAAATGATATTTGTCGGTAACGCGTTCTCACTTCAGATGCTCCCATGTGTGCAGGGGCAGCAATTCTTCATCCAAGCCGAGGTAGTGCTACCGGGGCATGTCCGGTGGTGTCTCGATAATTCTCCTTGGGCTTCGGTGATTGGCCATGCCGATCTTGCCCGGCTAGCATCACAGACCATCGGCTTAGAGTTGCCGGTTAATAGGATCTCAGTGAGCCTGCAAGGAGGTGATACGCTCTTCGTGGCACAGTACACCGGGCCGCGGCTACCCGAAGGAGCAACCTCATTGCCAGAGGGCGCTAGTATTGTATGGTGGCGTGTTGATGTGCTTTGTGGTAGGTTGGTGTCACAAAGCAATAAAGAGGAAAAGCTGCCAGCCAAGGAGGCATGATCTATATAACAAAT
>DYKH01000141.1:3485-11586 GCA_020722685.1 Caldithrix sp.
AACATATGGACGCATCTCAAACAATTAATCGCATTTTCAAGCTTGGCCGTCGCGTTTGGGGCAACGATCGCCTCATCATGCAGGACGTGGCGTTCTGCACCGCAATGGACTGTGCACATGCAATGCTAGTCGAAAGCGGTTGGCGTGAATGGTTGGCCGATATTTATGCTCCTATTCTAGTAAATAGTTGGGTCTCTAGTGTGGGCCGCCAGATATTTGACGGGCTGTTCGCGGCAGTTGCTTTGTTTCTTAATCCGGAGATTAAGAGAAAGCCGGACCAGGAATTTCATCATCTGGTCAGCTTGGCTATATCTACATGCGAACTGCCCTCTATGATGTGGGCCTCGCTTAGGCCTTATATGATAAGCAGAAACTGACTGTCTCTTGACAGACGACAGTAATCACAGCATCGTTGCCTTGATGAATACTCCTGATAGGCAACGGCTCTTGGTTTTGTGGAGGACAAGACCGAGGAGTGCTGATTTTTCTTACATTCTCAACCGGGCGCGCCAAACGTTGGCAGCGCGGTGCAGAGGGATCGAGCCTGAAAGGATGAAAGCTTTCAGGCGCTTCAATTTTGGTTCCTCGACGATTGAACTTGGGCTGGCTTTATGCTGGCTCTATTACGCAAGTCAAGGATATAAGATCCCTCATCCCGTAAGGAAGATCCTTGCCGAGATGAGGGCCCAGTGTCCAGAACCGTTTGCGATTTTGTTCCGTGAATGGGGGAAAACGTTAAAAGCTTAGTTTTCCCTCTTCCTCCAGAGTTCAAGCTCCTTGTCGCTGATCCGCACGAAGACATGCGGAATCTTCCCTAATTGCTCATGCGCACGGCGGAGCATCTCTAGTTCCTTATCGCTTATTGAATAAGGCCTGGTGAGTGAATAATATCTTTGTCTGCGTGCATCTGCCTTAGTTAACACAGGCACGTCGAACAACGACGCAAGGTTTTCAGGTAGGGATTTCATATTTGTTTAGCCATCCCCATATTTTACAGATTAAAAGTCCAATATCAGCGTCTTGCTCCCAGTTCGCCCAGGAGAACTTACACCACTGGCCAGGAGCCGAAGTCGAAATGTAATAATTGCCGACCCACATTACAGGTGTGTCCGGCTTATGTAGTGCTGCGGCATATAAAGCAAGTTGCAGCTTGTGCTCCGGCCAAGAATCACTTGTTGGTAACGACCGAGACGATTTGAAATCCAATATCATCATAGGACCTCCGCCGGTTTTGACTATGACGTCTGCAGTGCCAGCGTAGCCCTTGCCAACAATGACCTTTTCAGTGGCAATAACTTCACCATAGGACTTTATGTCATTAACCACTGTTTCAATTACTTTCTGGAATTCCTCAGGCAACTCGACCTCAATTGGCATATCTGCAAGGCGGCACTCAAGCGCTTTGTGCACTTTTGTGCCGAGATCGGCTGCAGCTTGAGCGTCTTGGTCTTGCTGTTTTTCGACGTCCAAAACTCTATTGATCTTTTGGTCCACTGTTTCCCCAGGAATATCCGGAGAAGTCGCGAACGCAATCACGGCTTGTCGCACAAGATACCGCTCTAGAGCAGGCTTGCGCAGGACGCCAAGACACGTTGTGACGCTAGGTAATAACCCTAGCTTACGTGCATCAGCAATAGTCGTCGGCCGTGTCCCTTGCCCGTTCTTTTTCGGGACATAAAACATCGGCTGACCATCTCGTGTGTAATAGTGACCATTATTATTCATTTTATCCTCCTAAAATTGGTCGGGGCCTGGCCAGAGGCAGGTAGAAAGGATAAGCCTAGCATGGCCACACACAGGACCGACGAGCAGCGATACGGTGGGATCGGGAGAGAACTCGTCGCCTGTTAGCCCCGAAAAGCAACATATAATCGACCTTTCACTGAATGTACATTACGTCAGCTTCCGAGTCACTAGGCTGCGGTATGTCCAGAACAATACCACGCCTGACCAAACGATAGCCGTACTGGTTTTCGGTAACACGGCAAACAACGTTCTGGCCGACGTAACGCTTGGCGGTGGCTATGTCTTCCAGATCAAATGTGTTAATCCAAACATCAGGCTTACCTTCACTCAAGATCAATAAGCCCGCACGCTGTTTGCCTGTCTTTGTCGCCTGCTCTTTGACATGCTTAAGAAGGCCGACAATGTCAAAAGCAGGAACTTCCTTTTGAGCTGGCGCTTCAGCTGGCGCTTCAGCTGGCGCATCGGACGCCACAGACGCTTTAATTTCCGGCCCGGAAACAGCATCGCGGGCCAGCTTAATCTGTTCGAGCATCTGTTCCGCCTGCTTCTTTGTCTGCGGCACAGCTTCAAGAGCAAACGCGTCAAGCTTGGCATCTGGTGCCAGCCAGTTGAACTTCTTTAAGACATCCTCAGCAATCCAGTCTTTGCCACCTGCTGTTTCCCTGCACAGCTTTATCCAACGCTGGCGCTTCTCCTCAGGCGTCTCGCCCGCGGGCACTTGGGGCTCCGCGCCTGACTTGGTCGCCTGGGCAGGCGCTGTCGTGCCTGGTGCCGCCGCAGCTACGTGTGAGGACGCCTGCCCAGACGAAGCTTTTTTATGCCATTGGTTAAGTCGCCTATCGAACATGGCGTATTTCGATACCCATGTTCTTGCGTACTCGGGCTGCCAAACCCGGTTGCCACAAGCTAATACCTTTCCGGCTATTCTTCTGAGAGCAATACCGGCTGTTGCTTCAAGGGCGTCGGAGTAATCCATACGCTTGTTCTTCGCGACGTAGGGATGACCCGCTACCGCCTCGCCAATCATGCAACCGCGGATTACAAGAACATACTCGGCGTAGAGAATGTTATCCTGAGGATCGTACCACTCTCGACGCCTGATTAATGTCCACTGGCCCGGCCCGAAAATCCTCGTAAGCCGATCGCTGATGAAAATGTGTGGGATATAAATCAGACCATCGTTAGGTCTGATCTCAACAATGTCATCCGGAAAAGGCGCAATGAGTTGTTCAGTCTCCTTTTCAGTTAACTGGAGGGATCCAGCCCGCTGATAAGCCGGTAGCAACGCAGCGCTTATCTCAACTACACGCCTATCAACCGGCGTTTCCTTTTGTGGTTGCTCAGGCGAGCCAACCTCGTCCTGAGCAAGGGCAGGCTGCTGCTCAACGGGCGCTGGCAAGTAGGTTGTGTCCTGGTTCGTCTCTGTCACCATGGTATCTCATCCTCCATTTCTTCCGTCTCAAGTTCCGTCAGCTCACAATCTATGCATAAGCCGCGATCATCCACCTCTGGTACTTCTTCACCGCACCGCACGCAGACACAGGGTGGGTCTATGTCTTTCAGGCTAACGCCTGGCGGTAGCTGCCAACCTAAATTTGATTTGCCTTTCACGCGGCCAAAATCGCACAATCGCTCGTATTATGCAAGAAAAAAATGATTTTATTTTTTCGGCAAGATCGACTGCGTGGCACGTCTGATGCTTGCGCGTCTTTCGTCTTGTTGCTACGTTAGTTGCATGGGCCACTTAAAGATAAGCAAAACACGCGCTCAAGCAAGAAAATTGCGCGACCTAGCGTATGAGGTTGCAGTGCGAATCGCAAGCGCTGAACAGCTTGATGATTCCATGAAAGAACAATGCAAATTGTTAGATATTGCTATTCGTGCATGGGAAACGGCAGCTGAACGTGAGCGCATTGCCTCTGGACTGCCGCTACCTGGCAGTATGAAACCTGAAATGCCTAAAAAACCGAGGCCTTTGCCATTGATCGCTGGTGTTACGGCACAAGCGGGAATAATAGATGAAATGGGAAAGGACAGCAAACATTAAGATCCGCCGCTCGAGACTTTTTCGTTCCACTGCCTGATAAACAATCCGCGTGCCTGTTTGCGCGTGTCCTGCATCAGGTTATCTACCTCTTTCTGGCGCGCAGCAGGCTGCTTGGATTGGAAGAATTTACTCATTATGAGCGGCCGCAGCTTTTCTTCTGCTAGCTGCGCCAGGATACTGGCAAACAATTTCTGTTGGTCGGCAGTCAACATCGCTGTCAAGGTTGGGCCATGAGGATCAATTTTTACGCTTATCATGGGATTCCATCCGCCCAACTGCAAGCCCAGTCTGTCTATTACTTTCTGCATGTCCTCTGGCATGGCGTCGTGCAGTTGTTTCACTCTACGTTCGGCCATTTCAAGAATGTAATCATGCTGGCGAGCGGTGTAACCTTCCTTCGGCGGTAGTGTTTTGTCACGATTCGCAAGCTCAGCAATCAGACCTTGCCTTGCCACACTAAGTTCTCGGTATGGTTTACCGTACTTCTCTTTTGCTTTCTGATCTGCGATCCGCCACCACGCGGCCCGGTAAGATTCGGGATAGACGTTGAGCCCAAACAGCGCGCCACCGAACTCGGTGGTCGTGACTGAGACGGGCTCGCTAGCCTTCACTGAAAGCGCTTGCTGGACCGAAATTGGCGTAATGTAATCGAGAAGGAACTTGGTCCTTTGGATCCTATTGCCCAGGTAATCCTGCCCTAGGAACAGTTCAAGGAAGAAATCCGGCACCTGACTATGCGCCCAGAACCATCGCAGAATAGGATCTCGCATTGCGCCGCCCTCAAATAATCTTTGATCGTCGCGCACGTACTGCATTGTGGTCAGGGCGAGTTTCAAATAACTCAACACCATGTGATTGAGGCCGACTTCAACTCGCCTATTACCAAACTTAACGACAACATTGAAGTTCCCTCTGCTAAATCGCCGCCAGATCTGGTCGTCAGGCACGCCGGCAAGCTTGTTAAGAACATAGGAGGTGCCGACTGTCAAACCAATCAGGCGCCCCACTGTTCGTCGCATTTGTTGGCCCGTTGAGCCTTTTAATGCCATTCCGCCAATGAGATTCAAGGCGGCGCGGTAATATTTGGCAGCTCTAAAGAGGATGGCTTCTGTGTCGATCCATGGTCTATGCACGCCTGAAGCTTCAACCCTCGCCGTGCCTGTCACGTTCCAGATGTCTTCCAACTCACGCGAGGCTTTAAGCGCGTCCATGACCTGATTCGGCGAGCTAAAGAGGTCCCTCACGGCAAGCCAGCTTTCCACCCGCATCCAATCCAACGCAGCACCGAACGCTGCACCAGCTTGCTTGAACAATGGCAAGCGCGACGCCAATGTACCAACGTTTAAGCCTTCGTAGATGTCCTCCAACCTACCGAGCTCGAATCCGAGTTGTGCCATCTCTTGAATCGCCTTACGGTGCTCAGGGCTGGCGTTAACCAATCTTTTCAGGTAATCCGGATGAATAAGAGCCCTAAAAGCTTCGGCCATGCTCTTGAAGTACACCGACGGCTTTGTTACTAGAACCGGCAGTGTATTGATCGATGTAAAGCTCACGTCAAGCGCAAGCTGCGTTGTCTTGCCCAACATCGAAAATTGTTTAATCGCTTGCACGACTTTATGCGGCTGGCCTTCGATCCATTGTTTGATCTCAGCTGCCACTTCGCGTGGATAAATACGCCCACGGAAAACATCCGGCCCAGGCACTTCACCGAAGAAGCGCCTCATTGTGCTCTGCTGGATTTCCTTAACAAGATCTGGATACTTTTTGCGGATGTCTTCCAATGTCTGGGCGTAGGCTTTATCCAAAGTCCTGAGTTGCTCTGCGCTAGTCGCGCCGTTAATCTGCTTTTTCAGGGCGTCGAGCCGCGGAAAGGTCGATTCCATCACCTTGAAAAAGTACTGGGTGCGGTCGAGGCCTCCTAGCGAGGGCGCCTCCAAAAGCCGTTTCGTTGCGATGGCGCGGTAGGCTCTCTTTGTGACAGTGGCCATTATGTCTCCTATCTCGCCCATATACCACATTCCATCGGCGATACCTTCTGCCTCAGTTGCGTAATATCTCGTCTTTAGTTGTCCGGGCTCGCGGCTATAGATTGGCGTCGTAGCGCCACTGCCAGACGCTATCCCGCTTTTTAATGTGACACCTTTTTTCCCCAGCGCGACCCTAGGAAAGTAAACCAGCCTTCCGCCGCCTCTCTTAGCCAAGCCGATCACCGTTTCAATTGCTTCGGCTTTTTCAATGCCTTCCTCGGCCATGAGCTTTATCAAGTTGTCAAGGTGGTCGCGAATCTCTGGAACGAGTTTGGCCAATGGCTCCGGCAAAGGATTATTCTCCGGATCTACCATGTACGCCTCTATCGCGTCGCCTTTAGGAATCAGCTTGCCCTTCACTTCGATATAAGCGTTCGGGTCACCAGACTTGTATTTCAGTACGCCTTTAGGCATAAAGAATTTCGCATAAGCGATGTTCCCAACCGCGTCTGCAAAGCGTAACATGTTCGCATATGCCACAAACGTGCGCTGAACAGGATTGTTCACAGCCCTAAAGCGCGGGTCTAGAAGCGGCCCGGCAAGTGGCAGCCTACCCGCGAGACGTGGTTCAACTAACCTTTCCCACAACCTAAGCGGGGGCATCCTTGGCGTGTCGCTGTATTCGATCGCCAGTTCAACTGGACGCCTCGGTGCGATTGAAGGCTTGATCCAATTAACGATGAAGCTGTGAACGGCTTTCTTTAAGGCCGGCGTACCGCCCTTAAGTATCCTATACAGTTTCATCATCTGCACAACGTGCGGCGGTACAATCCCGAGCGCTTGACTTGACGGCTTAACACTGAGCGGGCCTCCCGCTGCGGCAGGCGGCTTCTCTGTAATCTCACCTGCAGCTGCGGGCAGGGATAGAGACTTTGCAGGAGCAGCTTGCTGACTTGCAAGTGCCGCTGAAGGCGGCTCAAGGCTAGCCTTAACTTTGGCAACTAAGTCAGGATGTTTCTCCCATGATTTCCACCGTGCAAGCTCAGCTTTGAGCTCAGCAACTCGCGCGCGTATGCTCTGTAGGTTGCGTGAGTCTATGCCAAGTGCCTTGGCCAATTTAGGGCTCTTAGCCACACGTTGAACAACTTTTATCTCTGCGGCTACCTGCCTGCTGAGTTGATTAGCTCGTTGTGCCATCTGTTCGGCCAGTGTCTCGGCCGGAACGGCCCTGGCCTCGGGCAATTGCTCGGGCTTTACCTCCGCCTGCGTCTGTTCAATTTTCGTTTCTGGCGCTTGCGGTATGGCAGGTTCCTCGGGACTCCGTACTTGTTCGCCCATCTGTGCGCCACGTTCGGATGGTTCTTCCACAGGTACCGCAGTTGTGCTTTGCTCTTGAATGGCATTTCTGACCTCCGATTCTAATGGTTCTTCTATACTGGCATACGCCTTCTCTGCCTCATTTAAAAGCTGTTCACGAATAGCAGTCTGCTCATTTTCGGTTAACCGAGGAAATTTTTCCAAGATTTCATCCGGAATCTTAAGGCCCTCCCTTAGCTGTTCCCGAACAGTAGCCTTTTCTTTCTCTGTTAACGTAGAAAGTCTTTTGAGAGTTCCTTCCGGAATCTTGAACCCTTCTTCTAGCTGTTCCTGGGCAGCGGGCTTCTCTTCCTCGATCGCCGCAGGAAGTTTTTCCACGGTTTCACTCGGGACCTTAATCCCCTTCTCTAGCTGCTTTCGAACGACAGCTTTTTCTTGCTTGGTTAGCGCAGGAAATTTTTCCAGGATTTCCTTCGCATTTCCGAGTTCTTTCTCTACTTCTCTTTGGATAGCTGCTTTCTCTTCCTCAGTTAATTCACGAAGTTTTTCCGGGGTTTTTCTCGCAGCTCCAAGTTCTTCCTTTAGTTCCCTCTGAATAGCAGTCTGCTCTTTCCCGGTTAGACCAGAAAGTTCTTCTGGGGTTTCCTCTGGAATCCTGAGTTCTT
Source organism: Caldithrix sp. (assembly GCA_020722685.1). Next base: position 11,228 of record DYKH01000141.1, read on the forward strand.
CCTCTAGCGCTTTTTGAGTAGCAGTCCTCTCTTCCTTGGTTAATTTAGGAAATTCTCTTGGGGGCCCCTTCTCAAGCTCCCTTTGGAGCATAGCCTTCTGTTCTACGGCGCGGTCTTGCAGTTGGAAAACCTTTGATGCGAGCGCTTTCTTGAGCGCAAAAGCTTGTTCTGGTGTCAAAAGCTCTGTGCCCACAACTTTGGCCGCCTCCCCGCCCGACGCGAGCGCGCGCCTAAGAGCAAGAGCCTGTTCTGGCGTCAAGGGCCGTGCACCTGTAACTGTAGCCGCAGCTTGCTTTTCAAGCGCTTCTCTTGATCGCTCGAGTACTACTTCATCGCCGAGTGGTTTGGCAGACTTCGGG
>DYKH01000141.1:11686-13089 GCA_020722685.1 Caldithrix sp.
TTCTCTTGATCGCTCGAGTACTACTTCATCGCCGAGTGGTTTGGCAGACTTCGGGGCGACTGCTGATTTGACCGATTTCAGAGCCCCTTTGCCTGCTAGCAGACCAAATCCAGTTGTCGTCAGTCCAGTGACAATTGCGTCGGCTTTCTGAGCAGGCGTAAGCTCATCCCAATCTTTCCCAAGCTGTCTTGCTTGCTGGTAAGCTGAATGCGCAAGGCTAACCGTAAACGCAGGTAAAGCAACCTCTGGCACAAGCGCCGCGGCGCCTATGCTAGCCAAACCCGCTGGTGAGGCCATGAAATCTACTGCTTGGACGACGTTTCTAGCAAGCGATTTCGCCGCAGCCGCCGGTACCGAGCTCTCTGGAGCTGGGGCTTCAGGAACTAAACCTAAGGCTGACAGCGGGCCAACCGATAACTCGGCGATCGTTTCACCTATCCCGGGTTCTTCGTATTTGACTTCAGGGACCTCGCCGGTGTGCAGCCATGGGACGTGTTCAGAGGCCTCCTGCGGCTCGTCAAGTGGCTCGTTGGCTATGAAACTAGCCAGCTTATCCAAGGTTTCTTTGTCCGGCGGACGATCGCCGCGTACCTTGAACTTTCTTCCATCTGGCGTTGTAACAAGCCACGTTGGCATCTTATTCCTCTATGGGTGTAACTAGATAAGGACCGATCTGTATAGTTCCAGGCGGCAATTCCCCCTCGGTGTCCCCCAATCCAGCATCAAGGCCTGTGTTTGGGGAAGCGCCCTCTATTATTTTGGAAAGTAAAGCTTCGTATTTTTCTTTTTGCTTGTAAAGATACGCCAATACATTTTCCAGTTTTACCCTTTCAGGCTTCTTCTCTTCTTCTGTGCGCAGAGGATCGGAGTTGAGTGTCCGCAACGCATCCTCATAGTCTTTGGTTTGTCCGGCGAGATACTGCAGGCTCTTGAGCACGAGGTCTGGTGATGGTTGTTTGTCACGATCTCCCTGCTCCTTTGGCGGCTGGAGCTTTGTTTTGCCTTCTTGGTATTTTAGCAGTGCTTCATTTTGCTTTAACATTCTTTCGGTAATCGCGCGTTGTTTTTCCTTCTCGCCTTCAATTTCCATCCACGACCTGAGGGTGTTAGCCGCTGCGGGAATATTGTATCCCGTCTTGATGGCACTTGTTACAAAGGCCCTCTGCAATAGGTCTATGTCAGATGGAGGAGATGCCACACCTGCCATCATTTCATACCCTTCCGGCAGTGTGGCCAGTTTCTGTTTCTCAAACTCAGAACGCACAGCGTTAATGAAATCTTCTTCCCTCTTTTTTTGGCGGAGTTCTTCAGCTACATCCATTTCAGCTCGTTTCTTCTGGAGCTCGAGTAATTGGTTCCTATAGTTTTCAAGCATTTTCTGTTGGCGCATTTCTTCCAGTAGC
>DYKH01000555.1 GCA_020722685.1 Caldithrix sp.
TCTGGCCATTGCGGCACTTGCGGGTGTACAGTACCTACTGACGCTGAACTGTCGCCACATCGCGAATGCAAGCGTGCTGCCGGGAGTGTACCGGCTGCTCGGTGATCTCGGACTTTCCGGGCTTCTCGTTTGCACTCCGATGGAATTTCTCGGAGGGTCGTCCGATGCCTAAGAATCCTATCCTCGAAGAACTGTACGCTGTTCGGTCACAGATCCAGGCGGAACACGGCGATCACCTCTCCGCCTATCTGCACAGCGAATTCGAGCGACTGAAGGCGGGGGGCCATCCCGTTGCCCAAATCGAGCAACGAACAATCCGATGCACCGGAGCGGCGAAGTCGGGTGCCTCGGCAGTGGTAAGTCGCTCATCGCCGCCCGGTGATCGGTAACGTTAGGCAACAATACATAATCTTCACAGAAAGGAGAATATGGCATGGGCTCACTAAACATCCAAAGGATGCGGAGCGAGTACCCAGGGAAAACAGACGCTGAGGCAGGGAAAGCCTTTGCCCAGAAGTATGGTTACATCGCAATCGTCCGCTACAAGAATTCGAGTTCTGCCTCAGATTTCACGAACATTGGCACATGCCGATGGGAAGATGAGATTCGCGGGTATTTGAATAGTCCATACTGTCACGACACCGAAATCCTATACGATGGGCGATTCACAGCCCTGCGAATCACCGAAGACCTCATTCTAAGAGGTCACTGTGAGCTGTGCGGGAAGCGAGCAACCCAGGAGTCTTTGCAGTTGATGGCGGGTAATGATTTCTACATTTGCCCGAAGTGTGGCTTGATGTTCTGCGACGGTTGCTACGTTCGGTTGCCGCTCACAAGCTCTCCCGGCTATGGCACGTGTTCGAAATGCCGGGTTAAAGTTCAGCGTGCGATTCCCGGCTTTTACGGTGAGCAAGCCGGTGCCAGTTGGACCCGCAAAGGGAAGGCATTCGAAGAAAGAGACGCAGAATATGTGGCGATGGTAGAATATGCGGCGATGCTGGGACGGAATGCAACTTTTACGCGGGTGCTTAACTGGGCTGACTTTATCAAGCATAATGAGAGAAGTACATTTACCGTCTGTGTATTTGAGGGAAAAGCGCATTTAATTGCTAAAATAGCGATTTCAAATGATGATGTCAGGATTTTGGGTGATAGTATCAAATCCGGTAGAATTATTTTGCGTACGTCTTTCTATCCTTATCCGACCTATCCGGTCATTTACTTCCGATTATTTATTGCGCTTGCTGATGGACCACAACCAGGAAGTTTTAAAGGTATTTTGGTGGAACGCGCAATCGATTTCACGGATGCCAATTTTCAACAATGGGCTGTAACATTACGCGGCACTCGGCGATTGTATATCCACGCTTATAGCGAGAAAGGGAAGGAGTTGGCGAGCAGTGAGGCGGAAATAGAGCCAGAAGATACGGATATTGTTATCCAGGCTGTTGACCAAGCCAATGAATATCTTAAATCTATTCCTGAAGGCCAGCAAGATTTTGAAGAAGCCGCCCAAGCCTTCTTCCGTGATCATCCGGAACCATTTCTCTTCGCTGTTGAGGAATATAAGGACAGTAACCGTTAAACTATGATACAACAAGAGTTGCCTAACAAGCGCATGCAGTCCGACTGCCAGGGGCATCCTTTTTTGTGTCGGTCTTGCTTCCGAAGGCTGATTGGGGAGAAGGGTGTTATTCAGCATAAACCCTGGCAGCGGCTGATGCGCGGCGTTAGACGCCCCCGGACACCGCCCCGGCGAAACAATCGGATGAGGTAGCGATTGGCCAAGCGCAAGAACAACACCGGCAAGTCGGACGCGACCTCCGCCAACGTCGGTTACGAAGCCCAGCTCTGGCGCATGGCCGATGCCCTGCGCGGCAGCATGGATGCCGCGGAGTACAAGCACGTCGTCCTGGGGCTCATCTTCCTCAAGTACATCT
>DYKH01000142.1 GCA_020722685.1 Caldithrix sp.
TTATTAGATTTTTACACTATCTTATTTTAGGTCTCCTGTTTGTAACGCTACCAATATTTTTTTATTTTCTTGCCCGGCCTACCCCTCGCACTTGAGACGAAAAAGTTAGCAGCGCCACAAACTTGGAAGGCAGTTTTGCGCCGCCGAACTATAGGATGTATCAAAGTGCTATTTGTAGAGAACCTGGGGGAAGCATAAAAGTCTGAGTGGTGTCAAACGTTCTATGCCGAAGAAGCTAATTCAACAGGCTTTTATCCCCGCCCTTTGTAACTGAGAAAGCTCAGTAGACCAGTTATTCCGTCCCGTGATAGAAAATGAAGCATTGACTTTCTAATGCATGATAGCTCGAAATCGGCAAAATGTCGAGCTTTCTTAGAAATTCTTGACGCGCTAGGAGAGTGAAAACACTGTCGAGCCTTATTCTGCCAATGAGAGGGTTTGCCGTAAAGGATTTTATTCGTATCGCAGGGCCTCCACCGGATCCACATGCGCGGCCTTGCGCGCCGGGAACAAGCCGGCCAGCAGTCCGATGAGGGAAAGCACACCCACCGAAAGCGCAACTACCCAGGCTTTCATCAGTGGACGACCCAAGAATTGCATCGCTCCCTGCTCGGCAGGAATTGTCCATATCAATTTGATGATTCCCATAGCCAGCAGAATGCCTATGGCGCCACCAATAAAGGCAATCAACAGGGATTCGAAAATGAATTGGGAAATGATATGTCTTCTTTTCGCACCCACCGCACGCTTGATGCCGATCTCAAGAGTTCTTTCCTTGGCGACCACGTACATGATGTTCGCCACACCCACGCCGGCGATGATGAGGGTCATAGCGCCAACGACGCCCAAAAAAATGTTCAGGCCGATAAAGACTTTGTTCTGAACTCTCACCTGCTCAACCATATCCCAGATGTGGACGGCACGCTCATCGGTAGGATCGAATTTGTATTTTCTCCCCAAGATTCGCTTAATCTCTTTGGTCACGAACTCACAATCCTCGGGCCGGGCCGGCTTGACGAGCAGCTCGTCCAAATACCGGTCGCCATAGATGCTTTCAAAGGTGGTAAAAGGAATGATGGCTCGCTGGTCGTCGGGACCATTGTTCATCGAGGTTTGCATTTTTTTCGGCATGATTCCCACGATGGTGAACGGCAGCCCATCGAGCATGACGGTCTTGCCAATGGGATCTTCTTCCCCGAAAAGCTCTTTGGCGATAACCGAGCCAAGAAAGACCACTCTGCGTCGATCGGCCAGATCCTTACCGTCCAAAAAGCGTCCGCCGGCCGCCGGGAACATGCGCCGCATGAACTCGAACTCGGGATACACGCCTTCCATATGAGTAGATTGGATTTTATCTCCATTGCGCAATCGCACGCCGCGATTATAGCAGGGGTTGACCGCCTCGATGAGCGGGATGCTGTCTTTGAGAATCTTTGCGTCCTCCTTGGTCATGAGGATACGACGCCCAACCGGCAATCCCTCCCACTTTTTTGTTGTTTGGCCGCTATAAATGCGAATGATGAGATCGCCGGCGTTAAGCAGGCTTTCGTGCATCCGATAGCTCAGCCCGGAGCCGAACGAGGTCAGAAGAATGATTGCCAGCGTTCCCCATGTGATCGCAATAGTGGTCAAAAAGGCGCGGGTTTTTTGCTTTTTGATGTCTTCTAAAAACTCTCTAATGAGCATGAGCACGTGCATAAACAGATTTCCTTAGTTGGCGCTTTCGGATGTTCCCATGCCACGTTAGAAACGCAGGCAATCGACCACTTGCAGTTTGGAGGCCCGGCGGGCGGGGAAGTAACCGGCGAGAAAGCCGACAATACTCAAGGCCAACATAGATGCCAACGCCACCCACAAAGAAAGCACCGGGTGACCCACATACTCCTCGATCGGCATGAGGGAAATAACTTTAATGAGAACCAGAGCGAGGAGAAATCCCAAGAGTGCGCTGATCCCCAGAATGATGAATGATTCTATGATGAATTGTAGCATGATTTGCTTGCGCTTGGCGCCGATGGCTCTCTTGATGCCGATTTCCCGCGTTCGCTCCTGCACCACCACGTACATGATATTCGCCAGTCCGATGCCGCCGACGACCAAGGTGATGCCGCCGATGATGCCCATGAAAATGGTGAACCCCAACGAGAAATAGAATACGAACTTGTCCATCTCCGTGGTGTCCCACATCCAAAGCGTCTCTTTGTCCTTGGGATCGAATTTGAATTTTTTGCCCAGTACCCTGTAGATATCCTCTTGCACCGACTTGGATAGGCGCGGGTCTTTGATGCGGTAGACCATGTTGTTGAGGTACGTACTGCCAAACACGGAGGCAAACGTGGAAGCAGGGATAAAAGCTCTGTCTTTGTCCCTGGACGTATAGGAAGAATTCTGGGTTTTCTTTCTCAGCACTCCGATCACCAAAAAGGCGTTATCGCCGATGTAGACGTATTTGCCGACGCCGCTCTCCTCTTTTCCAAACAAAAAGTCTTTGAGGTCATTGCCCAAGAAGACGACTCGGCGGCGCAGTTGTACATCCAGATCATTAATCCATCGACCACCCTCTTGCGGCCAAATATTGCGCATTTCGCCATATTCCGGTATGATCCCGCTGATGGAGGGTTTGTTGATCTTATCGCCCAAGTGAATGGTCGTGCCCCAGCGCTGATACTCCGGACTGATCTCTTTGATTTGGCCAATTTGGTTGCGGATCAGCTCTGCGTCCTCTTCGCGAAAGCGAATTCTGCGATCGCGGCCATAGCCTTCGAACGGCATGCTGGTGCGGCCCGGCCATAGAATCACGATGTTTTCGCCCATGCCGTGCATATTTTTGCTCATGGAGCGTTTCACACCGACGCTGAACGCCAACAGCAGGATGACGGTCATTGTGCCCCAAATAATACCGAACATGGTCATGAACGTACGCGACTTGTATTGTCGCATATAGTGAAACACTTCTCGAAGAGTGTCGAGCAGGCGATTCATACATTTATCCTAAGCAAATCGAATTGAAGGCAGCTTCTTACCGGCCTCTCTGAACACGCGCCAAAATTCTCTGGGAGATCGGCCCGCACATTTCAACAGCAGCTAAATAATTTCTTTGACCTCTTTTTCCAGAACTTCTTGCCCTTCCTCCAAGCCGGAGAGGACTTCAATCTGGATCGCATCGCTCAGGCCCGTTTGGATTGAGACTTCCTTTGATTGATTTTCCCCAATTGGAATCTTGACGAATGCAGAGTCGTTTCGGAATGTCACCACCCGTTCCGGCACGCTTAGGACACTATCTTTCTTCGCTATGATGATGCTGGCGTTGCAGGAATAACCGGCGCGCAGAATGGCCCCATTGGTTTCATCGATGGTGACTTCCACCGGAAAGATGGTGGTGTTATCTTGTTTTTTGGCTTTCAGAGAAATCAAGCTAACATGCCCATGGACCTCTTTGCCTGGGAGAGCGCCGATTTGCAGACGTGCAGGCATACCTTCTTTGATTTTGCCAACATCGATCTCGTCGACGGTACCTTTGAAAATTAGGTCTTTCATGTCAGCCATCTTCAGCAGCTCGGTTCCGGCCTGGTAGGATGTCAAGGGCACCACCGGATCGCCGACGTTGATCGATTTCTCCAAGATGTATCCGGTGATGGGAGCTTTGATGACCGCTTCGATATTGGTTTGAGCGATCGTCACTTTGCCCTTTTCGATCAGCTCCAGTTTTTCTTTGACAATTTGATGGCGGAGGGCCGCTTCGTCATACTTCCTGAGCAGGTTTTCGTAATCCTGATCTGAGACTAAGCCGCGCTCCTTCAATTGCTTTTGCCGCTCCAGCTCGCGCTTGAGGTTGTCCAGCTCGATGACCACCATTTCCACGTTGCGCTTCGCCTCGGCCAACTCCAGCGGCGTGGGATCGGGTTTCACCTCCAACAGAGGATCTCCTGCGCGGACAAAATCCCCGACATTCACAAAAAGCTGTCCCACGACGCCGGATATTTTTGATTTGACCGCGATTTCGTTGATGGGCTCGATGGCTCCGACCGCCAAGGCCTTTTCGATGATGTCGGCTTTTTTGACTTTCACGGTCGCGGTTTTTGCCTGCGGCTTTCTCTTGGATGCGGCAACTGCGACAACCGCCACCACGGCGACCAACAGGACGGCTGAGATAATCCAGATGATACGTTTTTTTGATTTTTTAGCCATGAAGACAAATCCTCCGGTGTGAATCTTGAGTCAAATAAGAGTGGCTGAGAGAACTGTGAAGGCGTCGCACATTGAACAGCAACTTTGCTTTCCCCCAGAAAAACACACGGCGATATACGGAACGTCCCAAAAGTTTGTTCCAACGCACACTCAGAGAAAAAAAGAATTGAAGTATCGCTTGTTGGTTTCGCCCAAAAAAATGCTCGGTTGCTTTTGAGTCGTTGCTTTTCTATATTCTTGGTGAGCCCGATGCCAAAGAGGTGTTACTTGCCCTCATTCACTGACCTCGGCGGCCAGGTCTTGCAAAATCTGAATCCGTGCCTGGAGGCGGCGCTCAATTTCCGCCTGCGAGCGAGAGAGAATCACCGTTTTAGCCATGCCGACAAACGACGGTATAGAAAGGAACGCCATGCAACAGAATCATCTTCAGCGCAGCTTTATCAAAGACAAATTGAACATCCGTATATACGATTCCGCTGCTTCGATGGGACGAGCAGCGGCGGTTTTAGTTGCAGACAAATTGCAGAAAGCAATCAATGAAAAGGGGCAAGCAAACCTGATCCTCGCAACAGGCGCCTCGCAGTTTACGTTTCTCGATGCTCTCAAGACTGACCCACGGGTGAGCTGGTCGAGGATTACTGTCTTTCATCTCGATGAGTACAAAGGTATGTCCGATCAGCATCCCGCCAGTTTCCGAAAATATCTTCGCGAGCGAATCTTGGAGCAAGTCAAGCCGGCAGCGGTTCATTACTTGGTGGGAGATGCGAAGGATATCGATGCGGAGGCTTTGCGGTATGAGAAGCTCTTAAAGGCTCATCCCATAGATGTCGCTTGCATCGGCATCGGCGAGAATGGCCACATTGCCTTCAACGATCCGCCGGTTGCGGATTTTAATGATCCCCGTCTCGTAAAGGTTGTCGAGCTGGATGACGCCTGCCGCCGGCAGCAATTGGGCGAGGGTTGGTTTCTCTCGTTAGATGCCGTTCCAACGCACGCTTTGAGCCTGACGGTGCCGGCGATCATGCGCTGCAAGACCATTAGCTGTGTCGTGCCCGATGCAAGAAAAGCCGACGCTGTGTACCAGACAGTGCACGGCCCCATTAGTACGAATTGTCCCGCCTCGATTTTGCGAACCCATCCGGACGCAATCCTCTTTCTGGATCCGCCCGCCGCCTCCAAGTTGGTTTGAATCATTTTCAAGACTGCGGCTTTTCATATTTGCCAAAAAGCAATCCAATTGCCAGTTTTGCTTTCAGAGGGCCTACGGCCTTCGGGAAGCTTGGACAGATAACGCAGTCACGAACAATGTATCACTCACCGGAGAGGACGGTACATGAAAAAGCTGCTCATTCCTGGCGCCGACACGGCCGGCACCATCATGGTGAACAAGCTCAGCGAACATCTCAACCTGTAGGAATGGCAAATCACTATCGTCGATAAGGGCGAAACGCATTTTTACCAGCCTAGCTTCTTATTCATTCCATTCAATATCTACGGTCGGAACGACGTCGTTAAGCCCAAACGGGATTACCTACCCGCAACGGTCGAGCTCATCATGTCGGATATTGAACTCATCCAGCCGGAACAAAACCGAGTAAAGCTAATGGACGGCAAGGTGCTTGGCTATGACTATTTGATTGTCGCTACCGGCTCGGAAGTCCATCCCGAAGAAACCAAGGGCTTGCTGGACGGTGGCTGGCAGCAAAACATATTTGACTTTTACACCTTGGAAGGCGCCTGCAAGCTGCAGCGCTTTCTCAAACACTGGCCCGGCGGCCGGCTGGTGAGGCACATTGCCGAGATGCCGATCAAATGTCCAATGGCGCCGCTGGAATTTCTATTTCTTGCCGATTGGTGGTTCACGAAATGGGCATTCGCGACAAGGTCGAATTGACTCTGGCAACGCCTCTGCGGGGCGCCTTCACCAAGCCCAAGGCATCGCAAATTTTTGGCTCATTCCTCGACAAGAAGAATATCCATCTGGCTGCCGAATTCAACATCGAACGTGTTGATGCGAGCAAAAACACCATACTTTCCTATGGCGGCCAAGAGCTTGAGTACGACCTACTGGTGACGGTCCCTGTCAACATGGGCAGCGAGGTCATTCAGCGCTCCGGCATGGGCGACGAGCTGAACTTCATCCCCACGCACAAGCACACTTTACAATCCAAGAAATATGCCAACGTGTTTGACATCGGCGATGCCACTGACTTGACCAGCTCCAAGGCGGGATCGGTGGCGCATTTTCAGGCCGACGTGCTCACAGAAAATATCTTGCGCGCCATCGACGGCCTGCCATTGTTAGAACGTTTTGACGGCCACGCCAATTGCTTTATCGAATCCGGTTTCGGCAAGGGCATGCTGATTGACTTTAACTACGACGTTGAGCCGCTGCCCGGCAAATACCCTTTGCCCGGAGTCGGCCCTTTCTCTTTGCTGCAGGAAACCAAGATGAATCACTGGGGCAAAATGATGTTCCGCTGGGTGTATTGGAATCTATTGCTGAAAGGCTCCGATCTGCCCATCGAAGCGCAGATGAACATGGCCGGCAAAGTGAGCTGAGAAAGGAGCCTAACATGGATAAGGACCTGGAGCTGCTGCACCAGAAATCGACTTTCTCACCGAACAGGTGCTTCTGACGTAGAAAAGGCAGCGCGCCTTGGAGGAGTTGGCTAAGGACCTCACGCCGATTGCCAACGATCTATTCAAAACGGCCGTGGAAGAGCTGGATCAGGTCGCTCCGTATTTTAGCTACGAAGATTTGATCTTTCTGGCGAAAAAGGTTCTTGGCAATATCAGAACTCTCGCCACATTGTTTGACAACCTCGAAAGCGCCGCCGATTTTGTCCACGATGCGACCCCTCTCAGTAAAGCCGTCTTTCAATCGACCTTGGAGCAATTGAACGAATTGGAGCGTAAGGGCTACTTCACTTTCTTCAAGTCGGCCCTGAGCGTTATGGACCGGGTCGTCACCGCCTTTTCGGAGGAGGACATAAAGCAGCTCGGCGAGAACATCGTCCTGATTCTCAACACCGTCAAACGACTAACTCAGCCGCAGATGCTTACCTTGGTACAAAACGCTCTCAATGTGTACCAAAATATCAATGTCAATCCGCCGGAGCAGGTCTCATTCTGGGCGTTGGTCAAAGAGCTGCAAAGCCCGGAGGTGCTGCGAGGCATACTCAGCGGACTGATCATGCTGAAAAATCTGTTCGGGCACATGCGTGTTTCGCCACAGGCCCTGACGGTTGGACAAGAAGGAAATAGTTAGCAAAGCGAAGCGGGGAATGTTGGAAGGCACTTCGAAATTTGAATACACCAAAGCGAGCCATAACCACAAACAAAGGAGGAGCCAATGGCTAGTAAACAAATCGCCGGTTTTCAGGTGGAGGTGGACGGCGAAGGATTTATGACCAATCCTGAGCAGTGGAACGCAGAGATAGCAAAAGAGGAAAGTATCGCCGAGTTTAAAGAAGGGCATTGGAAACTCATCGAGCTTATGCGCCAAGATTTCAAGGTGAACGGCACGGCGCTCACTATTCGCTGGTTAAACAAAGTCGCCGGGATTTTCACCAAGGATCTGTACGAATGGTTTCCCAACGGCCCGGCCAAGAAGGCGGCCAAAATCTCGGCTCTCGGCAAGCCGCAAGGTTGCGTTTGATCCGTTGTCTATCCCTAACCCGGACAAGCCGGAACCAAAAATGGATAATAGGTCAAACTTAAATTGGCTTTCGCCTATCTTAACGCAGAGAACGCCGAGGGCGCAGAGTTACGCAGAGGTTTAGTCATGCTATACTCGTTGAGGGTAGAAATTTCATCCCTCTTGTCATACCTGCGCATGCAGGAATCTCCTTGTGAACAGGTGGTTAGGAGATGCCTGTATTCACAGGCATGATATGAAAAAGCAACCCTTAACGAGTATAACTTGGCAAGTGCAACAAGATAGTGAAAGAGCGGCTTTGAACCGGATTTGGCTTTAGATCATTATTCAACGACCCATTGAAAGACAAAACTATCGAAGGCAAAACCATTTGTCAAAAAAGGCCCAGCATGAGAGAGCCTTGGAGGCCGTCACGTAGTGCGAGACAATCGCATAGCCCAATGATATCGCAACTTGAAAGGCAAATTGATTGAGGTCAAAATGATATTGTCCTCAACCATTTTGACCTCTAATAATTTCCGCGGGCGCAAGAGTCGTCAAAGCCTGAGGATGAACTCTCAGGCCAAGAACACGAGCTGCCTGGAGACGGCGATCGCCCATAAAAGCCCCCTGCCGGATTCTTAGGCAAAGGCCTCCAGGACTTTTAGGACATGTTTATAGAACTCAGCAACCGAGCCGATGTGAATGCACTCATCCGGCGAATGCGGATGGCGCAGGGTTGGCCCCACGGAAATCATGTCCATGCCAGGGAACTTTTCGCCGATGAGGCCGCATTCCAGCCCCGCATGAATCGCCTGATACTTTGCTTCTTTGCCGGTGACTTGCTTGAAGGTGTCCATGCAGACTTTGAGGAGCTCGGAGTCGAGGTTTGGCATCCAACCGGGGTAGCCGGCGGGCTGTTCGATCTTTGCGCCGGCAAGACGGGAGATAGCAACGAGCCGGTCGCAAGTGGCCTGCAAGGCCGCGGCGTTGGAGCTGCGGCTGCTGCACACGATGACTGCTTCGTTTTCATTGCATCTAACCGAGGCAACGTTGTTAGAGGTTTCCACCAATTCTTTGATGGCGCGGCTCATGGCCAATGGACCGTGCGGCAGGGCGAACAAGAATGCGGAAAGTGTGTCTCGGGATTTCGTCGTTAAGACCGAGGGCAACGCGCCGGCGACCTCTTTCACTTCCAAATTGATATTCTGCTCTACGGGGGCAAATTCGACTTTGATATCCTTAATGGCTTGTTTGAGCCATTCGGAAACCATTGACGTCTGGGCTGAGGGCACAACGATTTCCGCCATAGCTTCCCGGGGAATCGCATTGTGCTTGTCCCCGCCGCTGATGCTGGCCAACTCTATCGACTGTTTTTGGCACAACTGCCAGAGCAATCGATTCAATATTTTGATGGCATTGCCGCGGCCCTCATGAATATCGATGCCGGAATGGCCGCCGCGTAGTCCGGACAGGTGCAGTGTGAGCAGCTTGTCTCCTTTAGCCTTTTGGCGACTGAGAGGCAAAGTCATAAACGAATCTGCGCCGCCGGCGCAGCCGATGGAGAAAATGCCCAATTCTTCGCTGTCCAAATTGACCAGCTTGCGCCCCTTCAGCATGTCCTTGCCAAGAGTTTTTGCACCCGTGAGGCCGCGTTCCTCATCGATTGTGAATAAGGCCTCGAGCGGACCGTGCACCAAGGATGTATCCTCGAGGATGGCCAAAATAGAGGCCACACCGACGCCGTTATCGGAACCCAAGGTGGTGCCGTTTGCATGCAGCCATTCGCCTTTTATGACCAATTCGATGGCGTCTTTGCTAAAATCAAAAATCTTGTCCGAATTCTTTTCGCAAACCATATCCAGGTGCGCTTGCAAAACAACCGGCTGGGCTTTTTCGTGGCCCTTACTGGCCGGCTTGCGCACAACCACGTTGCCCGTTGCATCCTGTTCGTATTCTAATCCCAGACGCTGAGCGACCGATACTACATATTGACCTGCTTTCTCCTCGTGACCGGAGCAGCGAGGAATTTTGCGGATTTCATCGAAATGTTGCCATAATAATTTCGGTTCAAAATCGGTAATCTTTGGCATGGAAGCCTCCTTGTTGTCAAGAGATGAGTAGCTGATTTTCGCGCGTAATATACAACCGCAGAAATCGAAATTCAAGCATCGTATCGCGCGGAGTAATTTTTATTCACAGAGAAATGCTCGATCCGGTTCCGAAAACGTCCGGCACCAGGACGACAGTGTTTCGGAAGCACCTTCTCGCCAGACCCGGCCTGTGCTCACCTGAAAGCAGCAAGCTCCTCGGTGCTCATCGGCAACGGAGTGTGCATGGCCTCTATGATATGCGATAGGTGTTCTGGCGATTTGGAGCCGATCAAGACAGAAGAAACGTTCCGGTTTGCCCATAAGAACTGTATCGCTGCAGCGGGTAGGAGTTCGGGATTTCCTCCGAGCAGCCCCAACAATCTGCGGGTTTTAACGGCTTCAGCGTCATCCGTCTTGTGTACGTGATGTTGGACTTTGGGTGTTAGATAGCCGCGCGCCAAACCACCGCGAACCAAGATGCCTATATTTTGTCGCGCCGCTTCGGCAATGAGGTCCTCGCTCTGCCGATTGAGCAAGCTATAATCGACTTGCAGCACATCGAAAGCACGGGATTCGATGCAGGCAGCCATGACCGTGTGGTGCGGCGATGCGCCCAAGAAACGAATTTTGCCCTTGGCTTGTGCGTCGTGCATGGCGGCTACCGTTTCACCATCCGCCAAGACCTTTTCAGGATCGGGACCGAAATGGATCTGCATCACATCGATGACATCCGTCTGCAGCAGGTTCAGACTCTTATCGATGGAATCTTTGACCGCCTTGTATGAAAAGTCATAAAAAGTGTGCGGCTCGGCACTGTGCTCGCCGCATTTGGAAGCCAGAACGAATTCTTTGCGACGATGGGCGATGCTTTTGCCGATTCTCTCCTCGCTAAGATGGTAGGCACGAGCCGTATCGATGAGATTGATCCCCTGATCCAATACAAAATTGAGCATCCTGCCGGCGGATTCCTCATCCGGGCGCGCCTGATCACCCAATAAGCCGATGCCCCAATCGCGCCCAATCTCCAGCGCGCCAAAGCCGATGAAGGTCACTTTCAGATTGGTGCGGCCGAGCCTTCTTTTCTCCAATTTCGTCTCCTTATGCGTATCAATCTCGATAGGTCGGGTGAGTTGCAACGGCTACCCTTAAGACGGGTGCAGACGTTCGAGAATTCCCTTCAGATTGAGTTATCATCTACTCCAAAAGTACACTCTAACTGTGAAAACCAATCAGCAGGGATTTTCCATACACGCCCTGCCCGGTCATTCTCTATAATGAAAGCTTCGTTACGTCGGGCGTGAGCAAAGTTAGCAAATAGATGCGAAAAGTCAAGAAAAGGATTTGGCGGTTTGAAAAACGGCAAACTACGGCGCACTTGGGGCAGGACTCAATTTGTGGATGCCTACTGCGTCGGCAGGAAAGGCACGCAGGCGCGTCGGATAGGCGGATGATTGCTAAAAAGAAACGGTCGTCATCAAGAAGAACCAGTAAGCTGCTTGATTGCCCGTAACACTGCGCATGACATCGTCAGGCACGAAAGCAGCGGCGCCGGTTTGAAAAGCGACGTTGGCATTGTACTTGACGTTGACGATCAAATCAAGCTCCTCCCCAAGCGACTTGTTGCCGGATGCAGTGGGATAAGCTTTGTCCACGTCGAAAGGATGTAGCTCCGGGGCAAGTGACGCGGACTCGGAGACGTTCATCGTTAATGTGATAGCGTAATCGTTCCGGCCGTAGCTCGGCAGCACGGGATTGGGAAAATAGTCCATAAGGCCATAGAGGCGATGATACGCTCCCAATGAGGCTTCAAAGGTAGCAACTCTATGGTCGCCCGGATTGTTGTCGCCGGAAATTTTGCCGTACAGAAAGCTTGCCTTCGCATGATTGCTCTGATTGAGAGTCAGTCCGACATTGCCGCTTATCAAGTAGGCATCGATGTCGGATCTCACGGATTGCTCACTGGTGGCCATTTTCCCTGTTTGACGGTAGTATTCCAACTCGTAGTCCAGAGAGGCGAGTTTTCGGTAAGTCGGCGCCGATCGTGTATTTCTGTAGTTTTCGCTTGCCTGTGTCTGAGCCGTTAGACAATTCGGCAGTGTTGTCCTCGGATAAAAGATAAACATCCACAAAAAATGGTTCCGCGAAGCGAATGTTGCCAAAAGCGCCGCGAAAGTTTTCCGAGAAAACAATGCCTTGGTTTTTGACCAATTTGCAGGTAAACAAGTCAAGCGTGAACATTTTTGCTTTGTAAGAGGCCACCGCTGCATCGAAGCTTCTACCGATATTGTTCCAATTGCGGATGCCGATGAGCCGCTCGCTTCCGTACCTTAACTCTTGCCGTCCGACTTTGACATCCACCCGCGAGCCGAACAGCTTGCGGATCGTGAAATAGGCCTGATGGAAGTCCAGCGCCGGAGACTTGGCATCCATGCTGCCGCGAGCGAGCGATGCGTTTTCGCCACCATATAGACGGGAATCCTGCACCTGCATAAAAATGCTAACGTCCTCCTTTGGTTTGATGCCGACATTTAGCCGGGAACGCAGCAGGCTGAACCAATTTTCCTCCGCCCCGGGCAGGAAGCTTATGCTGTCCACTTCGGCGCGATAGCGAATTTGGCCGCCAATTGTAAAAGGTGGATTTTCAGCGTAGGACACCGCAAAAGTCACCAATGCGAAATGCAGCATCAAGGTTAAACCCTGTCTCATGGACTTGCCTCCTCCCAATATCGGTTATGATGGATGGATAAAGAAATGACTATCAAAAGGGCGTTAGGCGAGTCGCGCTGCTTACTGAAGCGTCAACCAATTTCCCCTGCGATGTAGGCTCGGGTTCGGTCATCCTTTGGCGAGCCAAAGAATTCCTCAGCGGGGCCATGCTCGACCTGCTCACCCAGATAGAAAAAGAGGCTCATCCGGCAAATGCGTACCTATTGGCGAAGAAAGGCCAAAAGCATTCCTGATGAAGGTCATGAAAAATTCAAATAGCAAAATGCAAACTGACAAATCAAAATGCAAAAATGGGGGCGTGTCTATGATGCCCAAAGGATACACTAAGATTTTCGATCTTTCCAAACCCTGCAAATCTGCCTCGTTGAGCCATTGGATGTTGTTCATCAAGCCTTATAGCCGGCTT
>DYKH01000556.1 GCA_020722685.1 Caldithrix sp.
GAATGTGCAATCCCAACCCCATAGACGCGACTCCACTGCTGCTTTCATAGGAATTCGAAACAACGCCAATGGGAGTACCTACTGATGATGTTTCGGCATGGTCGCCAAAACCGGCTTTGAAATCAAATCGCGTTGTACGTCGCAGGCCATCGGCTCTTGCTAACGACACCACAGCTACTGCTGCGGAAAGCATGGTTTGAAAAACGACTTTACTTTTCATGGCAAAAACCTCCGCGTTAATTTTATTGTCTGGCTACTGTACGGTCAATATCGCGGATCAGAATGATGTGTGTCACATAAATTGCTGTGCCCCAACAATGAAATTGTCTTAGCGAGCTTGGAATAAAGCGCCCGGCTTTACAATCTTTTCAAGGAACCGACGCGACCGGAAAAATAATTTGACATTGTAAGCTTTTTTTGTTAGGTTTTGCTTTCAAAATGTGAAGAATTTGAGTTTCCTGCCGAACCAGCACAGCATCAAAAGGAGGAATATGCCGGGGTCGATTGGTATCAGACGTGAGGACAAGAACGTTTGGGAGAGGCGTGTCCCTTTGATTCCCAAGCACGTCGGGCTATTGAAGAACCAATACGGTATACAAACTCTGCTTCAGCCGTTCAAGACTCGGGTCTTTTCTGATCAAGAATATGTATCCGTTGGTGCACAAATTAATGAGGATTTAAGTTCCTGCAGTTTCGTGTTGGCGGTGAAGGAAATCCCTGTCGATTATCTTACGCCGCATACGACTTATCTTTTTTTCTCACATACGATCAAAGGTCAAGCCTACAACATGCCCATGCTGCAAAAGCTACTGGACTTGAAATGTACCTTGATCGATTATGAATGCATCAAGGACCATTCCGGCAAGCGCCTGGTCTTTTTTGGCGATTTCGCCGGTTTGGCGGGGATGATCGATACTTTCCACATATTGGGCCAACGGCTGCAATCGCTGGGCATAACGACGCCTTTCCTGAAAATCCGTCCTACCCATGAATATCGCGATCTTGACGATGCCAAAGCGCACATTCGCAGCATCGCCCGTGATGTTGCAGAAAATGACCTGCCGGCGGGCCTGCTACCGATGGTCTTTGGATTCGCCGGCTACGGCCATGTCTCCAATGGAGCACAAGAGGTTCTTGACCTACTTCCTACCAAAGAAATAGCTCCTGATCAATTGCTCACACTACGAGATGCAAATCCCCGACAGCTTTTCAAAGTGGTTTTCAAAGAAAAGGATATGGTCGAACCGGCGGACGGATCCTCGACTTTCGATCTCATCGACTACTATTCCCACCCGGAAAAGTATCGCTCGCGTTTTGAGCAGTATGTACCCTTTTTAAGCGTCCTGATCAATGGCATCTATTGGGACAGCCGTTACCCTCGCTTGGTGACCAAGGAATACTTGCGTTCCAATTCAGGGAAGGGGCGCTCTTTAAAATTGCAGGTGATCGGCGACATTAGCTGCGATCTTCATGGCGCTATTGAATGCACGGAAAAAACTACTACGCCGGATCAGCCGGCCTTTGTCTACAATCCGGCGACCGATGGCATTGTGGATGGTTTTGCCGGCGAAGGTGTGGCCGTCATTGCCGTGGACAACTTGCCCGCCGAGCTGCCGCGGGATGCTTCCATTGCTTTTAGCGAAGCTTTGTGGAAGTTTGTGCCCAAAATTCTTGCAGCGGATTTTTCGGCGCCGTTCGAGTCCTGCAATTTGCCCGAAGAAATAAAAAGGGCGGTGATTGTCTACAAAGGTGAGTTGACGCCAAAGTATGAGTATCTGAAGCAGTATTTGTAGAAACGGCATTCGCACTTTTTTTGATCCTCATAAGTGTTGCATGGCCAAACACCTGACACCTATAGTTGGAGTTTTGGAGTGCTGGAGCATTGAACGGATGCAGGCTAAAGGCTCATGCTTTGGCTATGGATCAAAAACTGC
>DYKH01000557.1 GCA_020722685.1 Caldithrix sp.
GGGGTAAGGGGCCTCGTGTCCATGATTTTCGCCATACCTTTGCCGTGCATTGCTTAGCCTGAATCCACCGACGCACCCCGGTTTAGGGGTGAGGCGGTGGATTCGAGGTCGTGATTTGGTGCCGTTGCGTTAACCCGTGGTTCTGGGTCGGTTCTGACCCAAGAGTGGGCGTGCTTGGCTAGGGATCTGATTTGGTGTTTCATTTGTGGGGCGCCTGGATTGAGTTTGTTCGACCGCGCTTGGAGCCGGAGGAGTTCCCTAGATGGGAACCGGTTCAAGTGCCCGAAGGGTGGTGAGTGCTCGTGAGAAAGCATTCGCCCATGGCCAACGCGCCGGAGTACGCAGTGTGATCTTTCCCGATCGGTTGACGAGTCGTCCAACCAGGGAGATGAAGTGGTTACGAAAAGTACGGGCTACGACCATCGATTCTCCGTCAGTGATCTCACCAAGGTAGTTTGCCTGACGGATGAGGTTATGGGCTATCACTGCGTGGGCTAGCCAGGCACTGTTGGCATCGAACTTACCAGAGGGGATGTGTTCGAGTCCTGCTCCCTCTTTGAGATCTCTGATGGAAAGTTCAATCCGTGCTCGGTTCCGGTGGAACTGATCTACTTCAATTGCAGGAGTTTGTAAATCAGTGACAAACCCGAAGTAGCGCCAGTTGGGAAAGAGCTCTGCTTGGGGACCAATGAGGCGAGTACGGCGGATAATGAGACGTCTCCCCTTATAGGTGGTCTCTGCCACTCAGAGCCTCACCGTTCTCGGTATAGTCAATCGGTGTCCAGGAGTCCTTGCTAATGTCCTCTACCAGCGACTTTATCCCCTTAGCATTGGCATGGACCGCCATAGTGTAGGAGACTCCGAGACGCTCTAGTTCCTTTAACGTCGCCTCTGATTGATACCCTTCAGTCAAAGCGGATGGTGATCGCACCTGTTGACCCGATGCGCCGACATCGAGCGATGAGTTCTTGAACAAAGCGCTTGGTGCCTCGTTGGGTATTGGCTGATCCCTTTCGCATTCGACAATGCAGTACCTCTCCAGTATCGGAGCGAACAGCCAAGAGTGGGTGATAGCCCAACTTCTTGGTATACCCGTAGGCAGCTCCCTGCTTGTGATACCCGGCCACTTCGCAGATCGTCGAATCGATGTCGATCACCATGGGATCATCTCCCGGTGCCATCCCCATTTTCCAAGCCCTTGCGAGCTCTTGCTCAATCACCTCGTCTAATTGACGTACATGACCGAAGGTAAAGGAGCGAAGGTAGGTACCAAGGGTAGAGGGAGCTACTACTCAGAAAGGGAAGAATCTTTGAAGATGATCCGGACCTGAGCATATCGACATGGTCAATATGCGATGCTCCTGCCACCATCGCATGAATAAGGGTCAGAGACTTACTCGCCGGATTGGCTCCACCCACTCGACCAGTGAGATCTACCTTGTCGGCGATGACGCCAGCCAAGCCAAGCTTGGAAGCAAGAGTGGAAACCAAGAGAAGCCCAGCATTAGCGACCAGATTCTCATCGTCAAAGGCTACTTCGATACCGTCTGGGCTCTGGTAAGATTGCTTCACAGAAAGTGTGCTCCTTCGTTGGTAGTTTTGGATGCTTAATAACTCCTATTCTACCAGCTCAGGGGGCACTTTCTTCAGTTTTGGGGGACCAATTCCTCGGGTGGGTCGGTGCTTCTAGGATTAGGTCTAGCTATTGGTATTGGGCTTGTTGTGACGGTTTCGGCCGCCTCCGCCGGGGTCAACGATGCAGATGGACAAGTCCTTCACAGCCTCGATGGAGTGGGCACTGACATAACCGTCACCAAGACGGCTACGTTCAGTAGTAGTGGTCCTCAACACTTTGGGTTCGCACCAGGAACCTTCAATCACAGGACAACTCAGTCAGCCCATATCGCTCGCAACACCCTGCGTGCAACATTTGG
>DYKH01000143.1 GCA_020722685.1 Caldithrix sp.
TCCAAATGGTCGAAGAATATCTGAAAAATGGCCAGGTCGCTACACCCAAAGCTTTATGGCCTTCAAACGGCTAAAATCATACACCTAATTTTGTTTGAAAGGATATACCAGCATGGCAGTTCTCAATGTTATTAAATATGGTCATCCGACGCTGCGACAAAAGGCAAGGCCCTATCGCCCGGGGGAGGTTGATGACAGACTTATCGACGATATGATCGAAACCATGAAAAAGGAAGATGGCGTGGGCTTGGCTGGGCCGCAAGTCAACGTACCGAAACGCCTCGTTGTGGCGACTGATCTGGAAAAAATTTATGTGATCATCAATCCGGAGATCGTTGCCAGCAGCGAAAAGACCGCAGTTGACCGTGAAGGATGCTTGAGCCTGCCGACCTTACAGGCTGAAGTCGAGCGTCCGGATAGGATCGTCGTTCGTGGATTGAATCGGGACTTTACGCCATTCGAAATGAAAGCGGATGGATTTTTTGCCAGAGTCCTACAGCATGAAATAGATCATTTGAATGGGGTGCTTTATATTGACCGCGCCGATCTTTCGACGCTCGTTTGGCTCAAAGAGCAACCCGGCAAGGATGATCTTTTGCGTGTACCGGCCACGCTGCAGGAAGTGCAGACGGTTTTCAAGAAAAAGTATCATGCAAACAGCAAGGAGCTTGAGTTTGAACCTGGGGCGAAAGCGAAGAGAATTCCGGCTTCCTCTGAATAAAGAGAAACTGCTCTTGCGGTGACATCCAATTCCTCCTACTACCAATTTGATCGCACAGCAGTCAGACTTTTTTTAAGAGAGAACGTCCACCAAGAACCGACATAAAGGGCGTCGGGACAATCAGGAGATAACGAACGATTACAGAAGTCGCTTGCCCAAGAAAAGCGCGGTCCGCCCCTTTGCCGGCCAACGCCGATAGCAAAAAAACGGCTTGCTTTCTTCCTGCAGAAAATGTAGCTTTATTCGCCGCAAAAAATATCCGTCGGACAGAAAGCTGTATGAAAAGGAGAGAGCATGGCAAGGGACAAGTCGCGTTACGTTAGGAAGTTGTCGGGGGCGGAAGCCATCGATCGCTACGTCATGATCATGCAAGATCAATTGGACGTTTTTCCCAAACCCGGGGTAACTTTCAAGCTTAAAATCGGCGACAAGGAATACGATTCGCAAGTCAAAGCGGTGGACTGTTGGTGCCGGGGACCGCAGAAACCCCATGTTCACTACCGCCTTGACCTTGCCGCTTTTTTTGACTCATTTCGGCCTCATTTCGGCCAAATCGTTTCGGTGGAAAAAGTGAAAGATGGGTTATACGAGCTCAAATAGGGGATCTGAATGAAAGCGCTCATCTTGGCCGCCGGATATGCGACCAGACTCTATCCATTAACCAAGGATCGCCCAAAGCCGCTTTTGCGGGTAGGTAACGCTACCATTGTCGATCATCTGCTCCAGCGATTCTCCGCTGTACCCTCCCTGAATCAAGTGTACATTGTGACCAATGCCAAGTTTTACCCGGTTTTTGCCGAGTGGGCCGCCACTACCAATCGGCAAAAGGGTTACCGGAACTTTGGCATTGAGATTATTGACGATCATACTACCAGCAATGAAAGCCGTCTTGGGGCCATTGCCGACATTCAGTTCGTCTTAGAGCAGCGCAAGATTGAGGAGGACCTGTTGATTACTGCCGGCGACAACATCTTTACTTTTGATTTTCTGGAAATGTTGGCAGTATTTGAACAGAAGCAAAGCGATATCATCGTTGCCCATAAGGTCGACGATCCTGATAAGCTACGGCGCACCGGCGTGGTTGAATTGGACGAGAACCATCGCGTGGTCGGATTTGAAGAAAAGCCGGCGCAGCCCAAGTCTTCTTACGCCTGTCCGGCGCTCTATATCTACAAAACCACGACGCTTCCCCTATTCGAAAAATATTTATCCGAAGGCCAAAATTCTGATGCCCCCGGCAATTTTATTGCCTGGCTGCACAAGATCGTACCGGTCTATGCCTATGTCATGACTGCCCATTATTATGATATCGGCAATTTGCAGTCCTACCGACAGGTCTGCGCTGAGCTTGGAGCGAATTAACGGCCTGCACGCAGGAAAAGGTTTTTGGCCGAAGGATAGGCGTTAGCCTCATTCTTTCATTTTGCCGATCCTCGGGGATTTGATTGTCATCTCGCACCTTTTCGTCACATTTTCTGGCCACCCTGCGGGCATCAGGGTAGATGCGATGTTGGACACGACTAACTCCGGCATTTGGCTTGCTTTTTACGGCTTCGTTTTTTAATTTAACTGCGCTCAAAAGTCGGCTTGGTTATCCCTCTCGACGAGCTCTTAATCACCAAAACATACACTAAACTTGCTTATGTGAGAAATAAGCAAAAATGGGAGTAGACATGAATAGCACCAAAGATTTCTTCATTGGATTCGATTTAGGCGGCACTTTCATAAAATATGCTTTGGGGAATTCAGACGCGCAACTACTAATCAAAGGGAAAAAGCCGACGGGAGCTGATCAGCCCAAAGAAGCAATCTTTGCTGTCATTTTTCAGGCGATAGATGAGCTTATTTCACAGGCACAAAAATTGGGCGGCCGCGTGGTGGCGATAGGCTTTGGCAGTCCAGGTGCAGTAGATTTCGATCATGGTAGATTGATGGGGAATACGCCCAACATAGCGGATTGGGGCGATGCGGACATTCGAAACACCATCGAGAGTCGGTACGGCATTCCAGTATGGGCTGATAATGACGCCAACCTCATGACCCTGGCGGAGACGCGTCAAGGCGCGGCCAAGGGCTTGAAGCACGTCATTGCTCTTACGTTAGGAACGGGAATCGGCGGTGGTATCATCATCGATGGTAAGCTTCATCGCGGGGTGAATTATGCCGGCGCGGAATTGGGACACATCACTATCAAATATGACGGTGTGCCATGCAATTGCGGAGGGATTGGTTGTATCGAGCAATACGCTTCGGCGCCGGCCATGGTGCGGCACTATTTGGAAAAGATTGCGCAGTCGGGCAAGTCGGCGCCGCACACAGTCACCACGGAGACAATCTTTAGGCGAGCCAAAGAAGGTGAACCCGAAGCGGCTGCGACTATTGATGAGACTTGCGAATACTTGGGCGCCGCTCTGGCGAGCCTCCTGAACATATTCAATCCGCAGATTATTGTTATCGGTGGCGGCGTGGCGGACGCCGGAGACGAATTTATAAAGAAAATCTGGAAGGCCACGGCCCGTCGCGCCATGCCGCCTTCCTTGGTTGGTCTGAAACTGGTCCGGGCTGAATTAGGTAACGATGCCGGCATGGTGGGGGCCATTGACCTGGCCGCGGAAATGTATTACGCCAGAGCCAAGTCCGAAGCCTAACTGAGCAGCCCGCCTGGTCGTCTTTTTCTGTGCCTGTCCAAATCTAATCATTCAGTCGATGGAGATCGATTGTGAAAATTTTAGTCGCAAACGTCGGCAGCACTTCCTTCAAGTTCAAGCTCTATGAGATGCCTGCCGAGCAGATTTTGGCTCAAGGGAGAATCGAAAGCATTGGTTCTGTAGATTCGCCCTATCAATTTGAAGTCGGCGGATCAAAGGTAAGCGGCAGCGAAAGATTTCCCGATTACAAGGATGCGATTAGCATGACCATCAAATTTCTAACCGAAGGTGAGAATGCCGTTCTAAGCTCGCTCGCGTCACTAAGCGCGGTCGGCTTTAAGACAGTACATGGAAAGGGAATGCGCGAGTGCCGCTATTTGGATGAGCAGACTTTGGTCGCGATGGAGGCCTATAATTTCTTAGCGCCGGCCCACAATCCGCCCTACATAAATGCCATCAGAATTTTTGCAAGCCTAATTCCGCAAACGCCGCTGGTCGGCCTGTTTGAACCCGCCTTTCACCGTAATATTCCGGATTATGCCTATACCTATGGAATTCCCTACGAGCTGGCCGAGAAGCATGAGATCCGCAAATACGGTTTCCACGGGGCCTCCCACAGGTACATTGCCGAGCGGGCGCCGGCCTTGCTTGCTTTAGATCCTCGATCCGCCCGGATAATCTCCTGTCACTTGGGCGGAAGCTCGTCGATCTGCGCCATCAAAAATGGCCAGTCGGTGGACACCAGTATGGGATTCTCCCCGCAAAGCGGGATTCTGAATGCCAAGCGCTGCGGCGATTTGGATCCCTTCATTGCTCTCTACCTGCAAAAGGTGGAGGGTTTTTCGACCGACCAGGTTGCCGATCTGTTGCATGCCAAGAGCGGATTGTTAGGAATTGCCGGTACCTCCGGTGACATGAAACAGATTGTGCAAGCGGCTGAACAAGGTGATGACAGGGCGCGACTGGCCATAGATGCTTTTTGCTATGGGGTGAAGCATTATATCGGCGCCTACTTTGTCACTTTGGAAGGTTTGGATGCCCTGATTTTCACTGGCGGCATTGGTGAGCGTGGCGCCCTGGTACGCAGGAAAATATGTCAGGGCTTGGAGTGCTTAGGCGTACAATTAGACGGTGGGGCCAATGAGCTGGCAGACGGCGAGCAGGTTATCTCATCTCCCGAATCAAAGGTGACGGTAGCAGTCATTCCAACGAATGAAGAATTGATTGTGGCTCGGGAAGTAAAGGAACTGCTCGACAGGGGATGAATAGGTTGCTAATGGGGTGCCGTTTTGCTGAATCCATCTTTGTCATTCAACCCTTATCCTAAGTGTCTGCCTGCGTTTTCGCCGCCATACACAACCTGAACCTCTTCACCTATATCAGAAAAAAAGCCTGAGATAACAGCATGTCTTTGGAGATAAAATTTCCTCATTCGCTTCAGTTTGCCCATGTGCCGACGCCCATCCAGCCTCTTCGGCGATGGTCTGCCTATCTGGGCGGCCCGGAGCTTTGGATCAAGAGAGATGACTTGACCGGGCTTGGGATGACGGGGAACAAGGTCCGTAAACTTGAATTCATTGCGGCGGACGCGCTACAGAAGGACGCGCAAATCCTAATCACCTGCGGCGGATTGCAATCAAACCACGCGCGGACAACCGCGATTTTAGCCGCACAACTTGGCTTAAAGTCGCACTTGGTTTTGCGCGGGGACGCCCAGTCGGCGCTTCAGGGCAATCTGCTGATTGATCGCTTGGTCGGTGCAGAGATAGATTTCGTCACGGCGGAAGAGTATTCGACGCAGGCGAACGAAATAATGGCCGAAATCGCACGGACATATCAGGAACGCGGCAAAATCGCGTATGTCATTCCCGAGGGTGGATCTATCGGTCTGGGGGCGTTGGGTTATGCCAAAGCGTTTATCGAGGTTCTGCAACAGTTAGAATCTATGCAGATCGAAATCGACGCGATCCTCTGTGCTACTGGGTCGGGTGGAACTCAAGCCGGTTTGATCCTAGGCAAGAATCTGACTAATTGGCCGGGGCGGATTATTGGAATCAATGTTTGCGATAATCGGCAGTATTTTCTTGGGAGAATCAGCCAGATACTCGATGAGGCAGAGAATATTTTGGGACGACCGCATCTGGAGAGTAGGGATGCGATGGAAATACTTGACGGTTACGTTGGTTTAGGATATGGAAAAAGCAAAAAGGAAGAGCTTGAAATCCTGATCAAATTTGCCAAAGCCGAAGGGATTTTCCTCGAACCCGTTTATACGGGTAAGGCTATGTACGGCTTGGTGGATCAAATTCGCCAAGGGAATTTTGAGCGCAGCCAGAAAATACTCTTCTTGCATAGCGGAGGGGTTTTCGGCATGTTGCCGTACAGCCGCAAAATCGCCGCGCTCTTGGATCTGGTCTGATTTGTGCGTGAAGCGAGCAGAGACTTGAGAAATTTTCAGCCCTCAGGAATATTCTGCTTGCCGGAGTAGTTTTACGCAGTGACTGAAATTTCCCAGGGCAATCTGGGTTGACGAAAAAATGCAAGTTCTACTCGAGCTAAAAAAGAAATAATATTCCTTGACTTTTTTCGAATAAAAGCGTAATATTAACGCGACCATGTAATCAGTTTCGTTTCAGCAGCGTCGAATGTGGTCAGCCTGAAAGGTACCTTGATCCGGGGTTGCCATGGGGACGCTACGAATCTCTAAAATCATTTTTTTGAATTTTCACTGTTACAACAGTGCATTGCAGCAATCGCGCTGCGTGAGTGTGCTGACATATTTGCCGTAGGCTTTGATTAATAGTACCCAAGCAATGTGTTGAGCGACACATTCTCGATCAAGTGTGGAGAGGGTAAAGGGAATCCTGAAGGATTTCCCCAAAAGTTGCAGAAAGCTCTTCGATCCCAATGCAGTTCAGTTGGTGGCTTTCTCAAGGAGCATGTGGTGCATCGGCAACTGGGATGATGGGTTTCAATGAATGGGGTGAATAATCCATCGGCGCTGGGTTTTGTGGTGAAGGGAATCCGAATTAGCTTTGCAGCCGAATAAGTAACCATGCTCCTCATTAGTAAATGAGAGTATCATTTATAACATGAGGAGATGGAGATGCTTTGCTTTAGAGCTTCCATTTTTCGCAAAACCGCACTAATAATTTCCTTTTTCTTTTTAGGGGTAGTCTTCCACGCTTGTTTTTGGGGGAGCCACGTATTTGGCTTAATGCCATTTCCTTTCGAATTTACCGCCAGATACCTTGGTTCAAACCTTCTCACTGGTTCGCTTCGAATTGCATTCTCACTCCGCATATTCTCAGACAAAAACAGCGTCGACTCACCGCTTCCCCATAGCGTAGCACAGGGTTTTGCGCCAGCCGGTTACACCTTTTCAAGATTTTCAAACAGTCGGCTTTTGCTTGCGGCGAGGGTCGGCAAAGAATCCACAGGATCCGTTTCTCCGACCCTTTCTTGGCCAAGGTATGCTTTGACTGTGCCAATGAGGCTCCCGTGCAGAATACTTTTCACGATAGCAGGAGAAGATGACCAAAGCCATTATCTGTCATTGTTTGCAAGCAGTACATAGTTACAGGTAGCAAATTCGGAAACCAATATACGCCTTGCGTTCTCTGATTCTAAGGCAAATAATTCGCGCCGGATCGAGATTTTTCTAATCAAACTTACTCCCAAGGGCTTCATCATGAGCTGGCAGCGTTGGGCAGAAATCGTGCGCAATAGCCATCGAAGCAAGCGACCATTGCATGACTATTGCTTGTTTCAATGCGTTCAGAAGCATTCAACAGACCAAGTGGGCCTGCCTCGGGCAGAACTGGCAGTCCGCACCATTACTGATTGTTTCTCTTTGGGAAAACGCCCGCGTGATTGCAAAGGGGCGCCCAATTACCTCAGCTTTATCTCAAGTGGTATCACTAGACTTGGGGAGGCAGTCCCTTGTCGACTCGCGTTGGGTCTTGGCTCGCCGATGGGTTTTGTTTCTATCCTCATCAAGCGAATTGTGAGAAGAGCAGAAGGTGTTGAACACCTCCTGATGGCTCGTTGAGGCTTGTTTTTCAAGTGCAATCGTCTGAAAGCGAGCTCGGACGAATTTTCATTGCACCGTCGCCTTATGCAATGTTTATGGCGCGCAACAGAAAGCAGCAAACGGCTTTGGCTTGTTAGTTTTTTGTGAGAAAGAGGTCAGAATGAGCGATGCGGAGAAATCAATACCGGAAGAGACGATAGAGGCGATAGCGAGAAGTTTTTTCAAAGAAACCTCCAGCTATGGCTTTAGACAAGTCGACTATGTGAAATTTGTCAATCAGATACTCGACATGTCGATGAAAAATGGCGTCAAAAGCCTGCCGAAGAAACAAGAAACGGTTTATGACACTCGCCCTTCCGCTCAAGGATTGCCTCTCGAAGGCGAAAGGGTAAAGATCAGGCAATTTGGCGAAAAAGAGGACCGCGAGCTATTCGAAAGGTGGATTCGTGACGAGAATGGCCGATACTTTCTTATTTCGAGGACCACAGCGCAACCGCTTGACACCGCTCGGCTTCTGAAGAGCGATAAGGACATCTTGGGCCTGATTATTCTTCCTGACGGCAAGCCGATTGGTCTGATGGCCTTTTTCGATTTCGACCATGCTCAAAAAAAAGCCGAATTGAGAAAGCTGATCGGCGAGCCGCTTTACCGTGGCAAGGGTTATGCAAAAGAAGCGACTTTTCTGTGGATCCAATACGGGCTTGCTAACTTGGGTTTACGAAAAATTTACTTGAATACGTTGGATACCAATTTCCGCAATATTCGGCTGAATGAGGAGCTTGGATTCAAGGTAGAAGGAATCCTGCGTAACGAGTGCTTCTTTGATGGCGAATATCATGACATTTTGCGCATGGCTCTCACAAAAGAGTAAATCGAGTTCACGCGAGTGGGTCAATCTCAACATTAACGGTAGCAAAAAAGGACAATATGACCAGTGGGCATGATAGGGAGGTGGCTCTCATTAGCCATTCGACGTTGGTTGATCTGCTGCGTTGGCGAGCGTCGATCCAACCGGATCGTCTTGCATACACTTTTCTTTCGGACGGAGAGACTGAAGAGGGGCGTTTGACCTATTCCGAGCTTGACCGGAAGGCTCGCAGCATCGGCGCCAAGCTGCAATCGATGGGTCTTGCAGGCGAGCGCGCCCTGCTGCTGTACCCACCGGGCTTGGAATACATCGCGGCGTTTTGGGGCTGCCTGTATGCCGGAGTCGTTGCTGTCCCGGCGTACCCGCCGCAGAACAAAAGAAATCTGCCAAGACTGCTTTCGATCATCTCCGATGCCGGCGCAAAGATTGCTCTGCTCCGCGAGTCCTTCGCATCCAAGATGACAACCTTGTTCGCCGAGGATGAGACGCGAATGGCAATCCCCGTCCAGGCCACCGATATAGAAATCACTGAATTGGCCGAGCAATGGGAGCCGCCCAAAGTCGACACGAATTCATTGGCCTTCTTGCAGTACACCTCCGGCTCGACCGGGAAGCCCAAAGGGGTCATGTTAAGCCACGGGAACCTGCTGCACAATCTGTTTCAAATCCAACAGGGCTTTAGCATGACTGGCGAAGATATCGGCGTCATCTGGCTGCCGCCGTATCATGACATGGGACTCATCGGCGGAATCTTGGAACCGCTCTTTTCAGGGAGCCACTGTGTTCTCATGCCACCTGCCGCCTTTCTCCAGCGTCCGCTCCGCTGGCTGGAAGCAATCTCCAAATACCGGGGGACCGTCAGTGGAGGGCCCAATTTCGCATACGATTTCTGCGTTCGTAAAATTAGCCCGGAACAGACGCGAGCTCTCGACCTGAGCTCTTGGGCGGTCGCCTTTAATGGCGCCGAGCCGGTTCGGGCGGAGACGATGGAAAGATTCGCGGCCGCCTTTGCGAACTGCGGATTCCATCGCAGGGCCTTTTATCCTTGCTTTGGACTTGCCGAAGCCACGCTTATTGTTTCCGGGATCGAACGGGAGAACGAGTTTGTAGCGCGCAAGTTCAGAAAGATAGGAGTAGAGGGCCATAGGGTGGAGGTCGCCTCTGAAGGGGAAATGAATGCATCGACTTTGATTGGCTGCGGACGAAGCATTGGCGAGCAGACCGTGAAAGTCGTTCACCCGGAAACGAGATTGGAATGTGAGTCAGGGGAGATCGGCGAAATCTGGGTCAAGGGACGTAATGTCGCCCAGGGATACTGGGGAAAGGAAGAGGAGAGCACACGAGTTTTTAAAGCCTCCATCGCGGATACCGGTGAATCGCCATTCATGCGCACAGAGGATCTCGGATTCTTTCATGAAG
Source organism: Caldithrix sp. (assembly GCA_020722685.1). Next base: position 9,690 of record DYKH01000143.1, read on the forward strand.
GAGAACTTTTTGTAACCGGGCGCATAAAGGACCTTATCATTATAAGGGGAGTTAATCATTATCCGCAGGATATTGAACAAACAGTGGGAAGCTGCCATCCCTCTCTCCGTCCCGGTGGGGGAGCGGCTTTTTCCGTGGACATCGCAGGTGAAGAGCGACTCATCATCGCTCACGAGGTGGAATTCCGAGAAAAGCCGGACATTCAGGAAGTCGCTTCTGCCGTGCGTCAAGCGGTTGCTGAGGAGCATGATATCCAGCTTTATGCGCTTGTTCTCATTAATCCCGGACGGATTCCAAAGACTTCCAGTGGAAAAATTCAGAGATATGCCTGCCGGGAAGGATTTTTAAACGGCACTCTGGACAGCTTGGGCGAATGGCGGTTGCCGTTGGATGGCAAAGAGGAAGAGCCGGAAATACCATTTGAGGATACAGAGAAAAGCGAACCTAAACGGGTTACGATTCAGGCGACAAAAACGCAACAAGAGATTATCGATTGGTTGGTAACCCATCTTTCCGCCCGACTCAAGGTAGCCGCGCGAGACATAGACATTTGGCAGCCCTTTGCTCGCTATGGCCTTGATTCGGTGAACGCAGTTGCGCTGGCCGGAGATTTGGAGGCTTGGTTAGGTTTTCCCTTAGCGCCGACTTTGGCCTATGATTATCCGACGATCGAGGCGTTGTCACGTCACCTTGCTGGTGAAGCTGCCATCTCGCCATCCGAGATCGAACCGGCGATGGGGAAAAAAGACGAAAAAGAGCCCATCGCCATTGTCGGCATTGGCTGCCGATTCCCTATGGCCGAAAATGCGGATGCTTTTTGGCGTCTGTTGTCGAGCGGAATGGATGCCATCTCTGAAGTGCCCCCAAATCGCTGGGACCCAGAGGCATTTTATAGTCCTGATCCAGATGAACCAGGCAAAATGATCACTCGTCACGGTGGTTTCTTGTCCGATGTGGATCAATTTGATCCCCACTTTTTCGGTATATCTCCTCGTGAAGCTACCCGAATGGATCCCCAACAGCGCTTGATATTGGAAGTAGCGTGGGAAGCCTTAGAGGACGCAGGAATAGCTCCAGATAAGATTGCAGGTAGCAAGACAGGCGTCTTTATTGGGATCAGCAACCACGATTATTCGCTGCTGCAGCATGGAGACCCGTCCAACATCGATGTCTACACGGGCACGGGCAATGCTTTTAGTATAGCCTCTAACCGCTTGTCCTATACTCTTGATCTTCACGGCCCCAGCTTGGCAGTGGACACGGCTTGCTCGTCGTCGCTGGTTGCTTTGCATTTGGCCTGTCAAAGCTTAAATAAAGGAGACTCTTCCTTAGCCATCGCCGGAGGAGTAAACGTCATATTAACGCCAGAACTCAATATTGCTTTCTCCCATGCTCGTATGATGGCTGCCGACGGTCGCTGCAAGACTTTCGATGCCAAGGCAGACGGATACATCCGTGGGGAAGGCTGCGGCATCGTGGTGCTCAAGCGCCTTTCTGATGCGATCAAGGATGGGGATCACATTTGGGCGGTCATTCGCGGTTCAGCGGTCAATCAAGATGGTCGGAGTAATGGCATCACGGCCCCTAACGGACTGGCTCAGCAGTTAGTGATCCAGCAAGCTTTGAATGACGCGCAGATTTTGCCCGCACAAATTGATTACGTCGAAGCCCATGGCACCGGCACCATTTTGGGTGATCCGATTGAGGTGCAGGCTTTGGGCACCGTGCTACAGGGAAGGTCCAAGGATCGACCTTGCCTCATCGGCTCGGTTAAAACCAATATTGGTCATTTGGAAGCCGCGGCCGGCATAGCCGGTTTAATTAAGGTTGTGCTTGCCCTAAAACATGAAGAAATTCCACCGCATCTGCATTTCCAAGAGCTCAATCCGCACATTCCTTTAGATCAATTGCCCTTAAAAATAACGACGGGGCGGCAGCCTTGGTCTGCGGGAACAAAGCCTCGTGTGGCTGGGATTAGCTCATTTGGCTTTGGTGGCACTAACGCCCACATTGTGGTCGAAGAAGCACCGGCTATGAGTCCGAAGCATAATGAAATCGACCGGCCACTGCACTTGCTCTGCCTTTCCGCAAGAGATGAGAAAGCGCTAAGAGAACTAGCAGCTCGCTTCGAAAAATACCTTGCCAATCATACACAAGAAGCCATTGCGGATATCTGCCATACTGCCAATACCGGAAGAACCCACTTTGCGCATCGTCTGGCCGCAATGGCGCCATCGAGTGAGGAAGCACGAGCTACCTTGAGCTCATTCGTTAGTGGACAACAATCGGCCAAAATTCAGGTTGGCCAGATTCAGGGTGCAAGCAGACCTCTGGTTGCCTTCCTATTCACCGGGCAAGGAGCACAACATATTGGCATGGGGCGCCAGCTTTACGATACCCAGCCTACCTTCAGAAAAGCGTTAGACAAATGCGCACAAATCTTGGAAGCGTATTTGGAAAAGCCTTTGCTGTCGGTAATCTTTCCGGAGGATGGCGCGGCATCGCCAATAGATGAAACAGCTTACACCCAACCTGCTTTGTTTGCCATTGAATACGCTTTGGCCGAGATGTGGCAATCATGGGGTATCACACCGGACTATGTCATTGGCCACAGCGTCGGCGAATACGTGGCAGCCTGTGTAGCAGGGGTTTTCAGCTTGGAGGACGGATTAAAGCTCATCGCCGCGCGTGGTCGGCTCATGCAATCCTTACCGCAAGACGGTGAAATGGCCGCCATTTTTGCCGATCACTCCCCAGTTGCAATTGAGCTGGAGCCATTTAAGGAGCAAGTCAGCATAGCGGGCGTCAACGGTCCCGATAACACGGTTATCTCCGGCAAAAAGGAAGCGATACAGGTGATAGCAGAGAAATTCCGCGCTGCCGGCATTGAATCCCGTCCCCTCAATGTGTCGCATGCGTTTCATTCACCGCTCATGGAACCGATTCTTGATGAATTTGAAAAGATTGCTTCCGAGATTCGTTATTCATCACCGCGAATCGGGTTGATATCCAACCTAACCGGCAAGCTTTTCGATTTCGGATTTTGGAATGCGGATGGTTCGACTGCGCTCACCACAAGTTTGGGAATGAAAAGCAAGCCCGATGAAACTTTAAATCCGCAATCCGCAATCCGCAATCCGCAATCGTTAGCTGCTTATTGGCGGCAGCATATTCGCGAAGCGGTGCAATTTTATGCTGGGATGCAGACGCTGGCTGAGCAGGGCTGTGAAATCTTCTTAGAGCTGGGCCCGAATCCGGTCCTATTGGGTATGGGCAGAAGATGCTTGCCGGATAGCAAAGGGTCTTGGCTGCCATCCTTGAAACAAGGCAAGGATGACTGGCAA
>DYKH01000558.1 GCA_020722685.1 Caldithrix sp.
AAGCGGATAAGCGGATTCCTGCGGATCATGGGGTCTCCATCCGCTTACACCGCACTTGCGTTCGGTGCAAGTGTCCGTTTCCTATCCGCTGGTCATGGGATGGAATGCGCCCAACTGGTTTTAGTCACACTCGGTTGATTTCCAAGATTTAATGGAGGCGCTGGTATTTCCCAGAAATACGGAAAATGACGGCAGTGTCTGCAAGAAGAGTGTGACTAAAATGAGTTGATTTCAAAGCATTCCATTTGGATAATTGAATGGGTCTTGAGAGGAGCACCATATAATTCTTGATGACATTGTGCGCGACAGAATGCGTGAAAGTCTTCCCAGTCACCGTTTTCATTGACAGCGCGTAAAGCTAACAATGCGCCTGCGCCAGGGATTGTCCAACGCATCCCGGATAATTCCATTCGATCTTTAACAAGATGGCGGCAAGTTCCTTCAATTACACCGGTACCGATCGGCCAGCCGTGGCGTAAGTATTCAGCATAATCCATGTAGGGCTGATTGCGGCGATAGTAAGCGGCGACAGCGCGCAAGGACTTGGCGGCCTGACTGCTGGGAGCGAGTAAAGCGGCTTGGTCTTCCAATAGTTGGATGACCTGCTCAACGTGGCTGGACAAGAGTCGAAGCGTTTGTGTCTCGACCCATTCCGCGCGGTAGGCATCGGTTTCTCCGTAGAGGGCTGTACCTGCTTTCCATAGATATTCGACGGCATGGATAATGTCCAACACGAGCGAAAACCCTGGCAGGCAGAGGAGCATTTGCCTTTGTAAAGGTTCGGCCCCATCGGTGAGCGCGACGCGTTGAGCGATATGTGAACCTTCCCGACGCGCAACCCACTTTGCCAGCCGCTTGATGGCTTGTTCTTTGCCTTTCAAACTGGCGAAGATTTGCTTGTGCTGTGGTGCTGGGCGTTCCGCTGCAGGCTCGCCCTTGTGGAAGAGGGCGTTGAGAACCTCCTGAGGCGTGCGTGAATAAGGCTCAATGGTGTACACGGCAGTGGCAATCGCCTCTTTTTTCTCCGTTTTCTTATCTCCCTTGCCGCGACGCACTTTCGCCTCTGTCTCGCGGCGCACCATCGGCACGCCTTTACCGTCTGCTTGGGCAACCATGATCGGACCTTCTTCCGCCCTCGAAAACGGCGCTTTTTGATCGTAATAGGCTTTGACGCTCTGGCTCTGTTCAGACACACTCGTCTCCAATGCCAATTCGGACAGGTTCAAGTTCAACAGCCGCGCCACGACCCGCAACCCTTTGCTATACGCCTCTTCCACGCCCAGCAATTCGGCACTTTCCATCAAGAAGTTGGAATAGCAACGCTCTGGCATACTCAAGGCTTCATCCAGCGGCGCTTGCCCGCTTCCGCCCCAAGCATAGAAGTAGGCACGCTCAAATTGCAGTTTGCCGAAGATTGAAAAGTAAGGACGACTTTTCTGCGAGTGGTACGGCAGCACGGTGCGATCGCTTTTCACCAACGACGCATGAGATTCCGCTTCCGCACGCTTCAACAAGAATAACCGCAACAACTGATAGCCCATATGCAACACTTGTCGAAACAAACTTCGCTCCATTTGATCGATCGTCGCGGTCTCTGCCTGTGGACCCGTTACGAACGTCAGCAACCGCTCGAATTCTTCGCGCAGTTGGATTATCATATGGCTGGAGTTGATTGTCATGGCGTTTCTCCTGAGATTGTGTTTTGGACAAAACTATCATCTCAGAATATCGCATATCTTTCAACTCCTTCTTCTTACTCAGATGCTACCAACTCATTTTAGTCACACTCCTGCAAGAATGAGGATATAATGAACGCAAAGAAAGTTATACCAATTGCATTTTGGAAAACCATGAATACAATATCCTGTAGACACACGCCAAATAGGAGAGGAAGACATGGCACGGCATTTGCAGGTCGCGTGGCACGAAGAC
>DYKH01000559.1 GCA_020722685.1 Caldithrix sp.
ACAAACCACAACCCTCTGAAAACCCTTCATGATGCTTTTTCATGTTCTTCCTCCTTTAGGTTTTTTAAGTCCTGTCAAAGGACGTCTTGACAAGGATAAAACCCGCATATACATTTTTATACGGATTCCGGGTATCTGATATACCTTCAGTGATAAATTGCCTGTATTGCTCAGGGCTTAGCGGTATATTTCTCCGTTAATCAGCCTGCACCTGTTTGTCAATCCATTTCACTTTCAATGGCTGACCCCTTAGCTCACAGAACCAGGGCAAAAGCTGAAGCAAAGACGAAGATATTGCTTATTGCCTGATATTTTCTCGGGACAACATTATGCATAGGTTCTCCTGCATTGCTTCAGAAAAGTCGCAATCATGAAGTAGAACAGATCGCCTGCCACGGTCACCCCACGTCCAAGCACCACGGCCAGCAGCAAATCAGACTGTCCAATTTGCCCCCCAAGCAGAAACAGCAAAACCATTTCTCTTACCCCTACCCCTGCCGGAGCCCCTGGCGTAACGAAGCCCGCAAGCCAGGCAATCACATAAGAGCCACATAGAGCAGGGAAAGCTGACATTGCTGTAGTCTCGGGTGCGACAACCGCCAGAATACCGATAAACACCGCGCCCGACACAATAAGGAATACCATCTGACAGACCAGCGCGGCCGCGACAGATAGGGAAAAGACGCGACGCAAAATAGCGAAGAGCGACACCGTCATAACCAGAAAAAGAACAACTGGCAGCCAGAGAGAGAGCTTGGGCCACACCAGCGGCACAGCAAGAACACCAAAGAGGGCTCCGGCAACGGCGAGCAGCCCCAATTCCCATAACGCTGACTTGGCCAGAGGCGGAGCGGGCAAACCCGCCGCCATACCCAAAGCTTGACGACTCGCCAGATGAAAGATATTGCCGGGGATGTACTTGGCAAGCTGAGATTGGCCGTAGGCCTTGACTGCCCATCCCCAATCGGCTTTCACTTCAAAGAACGCCAGCAGATACCACCATGCGCGGGCCAGCAGGACATTTGCCGCTCCGTAAGCCAGTGCAAGCAGGCCGATGATCGACCAGGCGAGGATACTGAAACGGGAAAGATCGATCTCGTCTGCGTAAGCATTGAGTCGCAGGGCAACGAAGACAAGGCCAGCCAAGCCAAGCAGGCTGCCAACGGCATGAAGCCAACGCCTCAACGGACGATACCAGCCACCAGCCTAACCCCTTGCCCTGCAAAGCAGCATCGTCCAGGGCAAGGGGGTTCTAATCTCGACAATATCGAAGTAATGACCAGCAAGTTCCATAAATTTACTGCTCGACCAATGCTGGATATGGCCTGGCGTATTGCCCACGCTGCTCAAGTACTTTACACGCACCATATTGAGGACGCGCCAGAGCGGTTCGCGGGGTACACTCAGGATAAGGTAGTCAGTTGTGACCCGCTGCAAGGCCGCCAGACCTGCATCCGGGTCTTTAAGATGCTCAAGTACTTCGCAACATACAAGCAGGTCAGCGCTATCGCGCCCCGGTTCAATATCATAAACACTGCGGACACAAAAGGTTCCCGGCGACAGACCACGATTTTTTGCATTCTCACGTGCAAGGTCAATGACCTTTTCAGAAAAATCGCTGCCACGCGCTTTGATGCCCTGCTGAATCCAGTTAAGCACCCAATAGCCTTCCCCACACCCTACCTCGTGGATTGTGTGTGGGGCCGCCTTTGCCACCAGATCAGAAAGCGCATCAGCAAATCCCTTCATGAGCAAACGTGCAACCGGGTTCTTTGCTCCATACTTGTCGTATGTATTGCCAACGACAATCCCATCTTCCCGCAGTCCTTCTGAAATTCTCATTTCCCTCACTCAGGATGCAAAGCGGGTTTTCAGGCCAAGAAGCCAGATCATTGTCTTGCCAGTAAAAGGGCCTTGAGTTACCG
>DYKH01000560.1 GCA_020722685.1 Caldithrix sp.
TATATCTTTAATACGGAACGCGTAAATTATAAGGCCACTCAATGATTCGTGTGGTTCCCTAAGAGGGAAGACATCCAATTCAAGACATATTTCCATATAGATGCTATTTTTTCTTGCCTTCATATCTTTCTCAGAACAGCATTGCATTATCCAATTGTTAACTCCATCGCATATATTAGAGTAAGCATTAAAATTTATACCTAAATTGAGCGATTCAATTAGTCAAAGAGAACGAGTTGATCTTAACGTGTTTCAATAGAGGTCAAATAGCCTGGGGATCTGCTGATGAAGGCCCTGGGTTGGCTGAACGGCGATCAACTTGAGTAAAAATACCCTATGATTGGGTAATATCTGGTTGCAACCCGTCCAAGGACCATGGCATCAGGACAGACCAGTCCATGGGCGGGGCGCGACACGCCAAAATTATGTCAAATGCACCAAAACTCTATCCGGCCGTCAGGCCCAAACAAACTGTGGCGGCATGTTGCTGCGAGCCCAGAGCTTGGCAAACTGCAACTGCGCCATGGTGGCTTCGGTCACTTTGAGGATGACCTGGCCCGCATGTCGCACAATCTTGGCAGCCACGTCGATAACTTGACGCCGCAGGGTGGTGGCGTAGGCTTCCAAGGGTACTACCTCTCGGCAGACATCCTCTTTGAAGCACTCCAGGAGGAAAAAGGCTACCAGCATGGTGTAGTAAAAAGCCGCATTGGGACCAAAGCGCAAAAAGGGCAGCTCTTCAAAGCCAAAATCCTTGAGGGCGCGGTGCACCAGTTCATCGGCGCCTCGGCTATGAGCCATGGCAATGATATTTTCGGCCAGACAGGCCTGCTCCCGGCCTGCGGCGGCCAGACGCTGGTCAATGACGCCTCCCATCCCCAGGTTGGTGTAGTACATGGACAGGGGGCGGGCAAAGGCCAACACCCGTTGTTTGCCGGTTATCACCGGCCGACACAGGATGGCCCGCCGGAAGGTATCCCAGCTACCCCGTCGGTCACCGCATTCCAGATAATCCCAAGCTTGCTGGCGATTCTGATACCGGCGCCACTGGCAGTTCGGCGTCCTTTCTGCCAACTCATGTATTTCTTTATATATTTTGCCACTACAAATGACGCCGATTCCCAGATCATCAAACGCCTGCAGGAGCTTTTGGTCAAAAAAGCCGGCATCCATGCGGATAATGATGGGAATCTGCGCCCCACAGTGTTTCCGGATAAACGTGACCATATGGCTGACCATCTTGAGGGCGGTATCCCCATGGTTGCTGTGCTTGCTGCCGCCCCGAAACACCGCGTCGATGATCAGGCGCCCCCAGGTCAACTGCAGGGGCTGGAAGCCCTTCACTTTCTTGTACGTGGGTTCGACGCCATGGCGCTTCCGGGCTTCATCGTTATCCATGACCATAGTGTCCAAGCCCAGCTCAATGACCTCGGGTTGGTGCAGCCGCAGTCGCCAGAGGAACAGCTGTTTCAGCAGGGCCCGGAACAGCCATATGCGGTACCACGAGAAGGCGTTGAAAAACCGTTTGACGGCATGGGAAGACAACATGTTCTCTGGCATGGTTTCAATGGAGGCGGCGTATCCCGCATCCTGCTTCAAGGAATCAAAATAGACCAGATGCCGGCTGGTGCCGTCCACCAGGAAGCAAAAAACCTGCTTGAACATTTCCGCTACGGGTTGTCCCTTGGCATTTTTACGGATAGAGCCGAAAAGGCGCTCCAAGAATAGGTAAATCTGTATGCTACTGAGATATCTTATAAATAAGCTCAAGCCCCCTCTGCCAGACAACGTATCTGATGTTATTTCCACTTTATCGATGGTGTTACCTGTGTTACTTTTAGCAGCCATAGTAATACCGTGTTGACCTCCCACCCGTTGGGTTCGCTGGAGCAAAGTCTTTAATAATCTGATGCTCAATAATATCT
>DYKH01000561.1 GCA_020722685.1 Caldithrix sp.
TGCACCACGCCCCAACTGACGCGTCCCTCCCGGGCCAGGGCAAAGGCAGGATTGCTGCTCACATCCTTCAGGTCGGAGGGGATGATGAGCCGGGTGCGAGAGATGCCAAGCCGCTCTTGCCCCTGCGCATCCACTAAGCGAATCTCCTGCACGATGGGCAATTGATGCAGCAGGCGTCGCAGTATCCATTGCGACGTTTCTGGGGTGGCGAGGGACCACCCTGAACTCTGAATGGAGGCTGTTAATACATCCACGACCTGTTCCAGGCTGGTTTCGATGCGCAAGGCGGCTCGGCGTGCCATTTCTTGCTGGATGACTTCCGCATCTTTGATGTGCTGGACGTAGACAGTGTAGAGGGAGAGTGCACCTAAACCCAGCATAGGCAGCAGCGCCGCCATTGCCGCCAGGATGATCATTCGGACTTCCAGTTGTTTCCAGCGGTTCCACAACGATTGTTTCACGGATCCTCTTCGGCCGACGTCTCGGGTAAGATGTGGTCTGCCAGGCAGATTGTCTCAGGGTTGATGGCTAGATTGAGGGCTGTGATTACCTCACGATTGACAGTAAATTCGGGTTTGTCCGGAAATTCTACCGGGATGTTATCTGGCGGAATGCCGTGTAATACTTTATCCACCAGCCGTGCGGCTTGATAACCCATACTTTGGAAAGATGCACCATACGCGGCCAATCCACCTGCAGCGACCACATCTTGATTCAGACCCACGATGGGAATGCCGACGTGGGTGGCTGCGGGTAAAAGTGTGGCGACCAGAGCGTTTTCCAGGGTATAGCTGGGTGTGATGAGAATGACATCGGCATCACCCGGCTGCAGTTCTTCGGCAAAGGACTCCAGGTCAGCAGCGCTGTCAATGGCATGTGGCACGAGGGTCAAGCCCAAATAGGGAGCCGCCCATTTTGCCTCGGTCAGGGCCGCACGGCTGGGAACAATGTCTGTGCTGTAGAGCACCAACACGCGGCGAGCTTGGGGCAGCAGCAGGGTAAGATACTCAAGTCGTTTGCTGGTAATCTCAATATAACCATTGTCAATGCCGGTGATGCTGCGCCCGGGATGGCGAAAACTCTCCACCACACCCCAATCCACGGTGTCGGCGACGCCGATGAACACAATGGGGATGCCGCTATCACCGACTTCTTTTTTGGCGGCTTGTGTTTCGATGCCACCCAGGGTAACCAGGAGATCCGGATGGCTGGCTAAGGCCTGTCGGGTCAGTTCTGGCAGGCGCTCACCATGATTTTCCGCGTCATAAATCGTGATGAACAGGTTTCCCCCGGGGACATACCCGCGGTCCCGTAATCCTTGTTCCAAGCTCTGGCTCTTGATCAACCGCGACTGTCCCGAAGCGAGGACGGCGAGGTGATACTTTGGGCTTCCTGCAGGCGCGCTGCAACCGCCCTCCAATAACATCAGCCAGCCGATCAGGATGAGAATAAGGAAACGGAAGCGCAATGCCATATATAAAATTATAACGCTCTCTTATTCGGATTCACAATCCCGCTGCGGGCCAGACTAAGGCTTTGTGAAGAAATGATTTCGGTTTGGTTTATTGTTTGTCAAAACGTGTGGAATTGTTTTTGGTGAGAAGAAAGATATCCATGGAAAAAAAGGGGAATAGATGAGATAAACTGGAAACTCGCATTCAATTCGCAAAGCTGATAAAATAGGTGGCAAAGATGGGGACTGCAATGTCCTGAACCCATCGAAAGCGGTCATAGATATTTCGCAAGAACGACGCCCACTTACAGAGATCGTTATTCAGTATCGTGGATAGATTGCCGTCTAAATTATGGAAACGACTGGAGGAATCGTGGGTTGGCACATTTTATCATCACTTTTAGGGTTCTTCGTAATAAATTGTGACAAAATTTCAAGTTGGATGTGAACTGGGAATCGCCTATCCTCTTCG
>DYKH01000562.1 GCA_020722685.1 Caldithrix sp.
CAACCACAATTTCAAAGTGCGAAATGAAAACTCACGCTTTCGGCTGCCCAACGGCCAAGCTCACCTGCCGCTGTGGAGCGTAGCGGAACAGCGGTCAGGTGCAGCGCCTTGTTAGCCATTGTATATCGCCCTCTTTTCGAGCAGCACTAATTGCACCACCCTGCTGGGCTTTTCCTCCTCGTATAAAGCACCGAAATTCGTGACAAGAGCCTCAACCATTGGATTTCGGTTATCTTCCTTTGCCCCAACATGGTAGAAATGCTCTTTTGTTAAGACATTGTATTCAGTCCAAAGAGTGTCAATAAACTGGTTCGTTCTATATTCATTGCCGTGCCAAGTTGAAAGGATGAACCTAGCTGGAGTATCCCCAAGGAGTTTCGCTAGTTGTCTTTCGTGGTCCTCCCCCCACCCGTTGAAATAGTCAGTATGTCGAGCGATGTATGGAGGGTCACAGTACAGAAGGTCGCAGGCATTCGCTTCCGCGATAGTTACAGAGTAATCCTGGCATCGGAACTCATAGGCTCCTAGAGAGCACACGTCTGAAACTGCTTGAACCTGATTGCAAATCTTGGTGATGTATGCGCGGGTAAAACGATTTGGTTTGCGGCAGAATGGAACGTTGAATTCACCCTCGCGGTTGAAACGAATCATTCCATTAAAACACGCACGGTTGAGAAACAGGAAATCTAAAGGGTTGCCATGCTGGTTGAATCTTTCTCGGACTGTGTAGTAATAGTCGCCTCTGGTCCGTAGTAATTCTGCGCCTTCTCGTTCAAGAAACCGTCTTGTAATTCCGGCGGTTATCGTTCCATTGGCGATCGCCTGGTAAAAGTTGATGAGGTGTGGGTTTGAGTCTGCTAGCAACGCCTTGCGAGGTCTCACATTGAAAGCCACGACGCCTGAACCCATAAATGGTTCAATCCAGCGCGCATCAAAATCGGAAGGGATTATGGCTTTAATCCAAGGAACTAATTTCGTCTTGATTCCTTGACACTTAATTGGTGGAACTAGTATTCGATGGACGCTCATGGTTGATTGTTCCTTGGCACGATAAGAGAGGGATCCCCGCCACGATATTTCACAAAGTCGACAAGCGACGTTAACTTATTGGTCTTCCCGTCTGAGCCTTTCACAACTATCTTTCCGTAATTCATCCAGTAATCATCAAACCACTCTTCGCCGAGTTTAGCAAACATGCCGTTCCCAGAAAGAATATCTTCAATTCGCTGGATGCTGCCGATATTGGCTGTGTTTCCGGAGCCGCCTTTGTCGCCAGCGATTCTCCACTTTTCTTCGACGAAGAATTGGATGTTCGAGATGACAGAGGTAATAGAATGAAGTTCCTCAATAGGATAACATCGTGTTTCGTCAATTGTAGTACCATCTGTACGATCATAGATAATGCCCAAGCAAAAATGTCCTGAATAGCTCGCGTAAGGAAACTGGATATTCTTCGTACTTGATCGGTCTTGGAAGTATTTGCCGTGCGATCCAAGCGTGAATCCGTTGCAGAGCCAAGGTTTGTCGGAAAGACGGTATGTTGTCTTAAAGTCGACAGCAAAACGGATGGTTTCATCACGCTTGAAAACAAACGATATATCGGGGTAGTAGTTCTGATGTTCGGCAAGGACGATAGCGAACCCATGCTCGTCAGCAAAGGCAAGGATTTTGGGGAAAAGATGGATTTCAAGAATCTTCGAGACAATTTTGGTGTCGGACGAGATTGTATAGACGTTTCTAAAGGCGTCGATGAATCCCTTTACTGACCACTGACCGTTGTCTGTGCTCACATGACATGTGAGGGTCTTGGCAAACTCTTTCAGTATATTTTTGAATTCCATTTTCGTCATCATTATGATCTCCGATGGCTAACCACTGATTAACTTGCCATTTTGCCCTGATAATGTGATAATAAACGGGT
>DYKH01000563.1 GCA_020722685.1 Caldithrix sp.
ATCCAGCGCTTTGCGTAGCGCCACGTTCAACGAGCGGATGCCGCCGCCGATGGGTGTGGTCAATGGGCCCTTGATGCCCACGAGGAATTCTTTGAAGGCTTCGGTGGTTTCATCGGGGAGCCAACTCTGGAAAAGTTTGAACGCCTTCTCGCCCGCGTACACTTCCATCCAATGGATCTTGCGTTTCCCGCCGTATGCCTTCTGCACCGCGGCGTCGAACACCCGCACCGACGCCCGCCAAATATCGCGCCCCGTTCCGTCGCCTTCCACGAACGGGATGATCGGGTTATCGGGAACCTGTAACTTTCCGTCCTTGATGGAAATCCTTGTCCCGCCTGCGGGGACTTTTACGTTTTGATATGCCATTATCCTTCTCCTTGCGAAAATATGGCGGGATTATAACATCCGCCTCCGCTCAGTTTGAGTGACGATTGTCATCCCTTTTTTGGACTCCCCGCGTCGCGCGGCCCGGGGGTTGTCTCCATTTCGCGGCATTTCCCTGCCCTTGACATTCGCCCGAATCGGCGTAAAATTCGCCGCAATGTCTGGACATGCTTTACTCAAACGACTGATCTGCCCGCACTTTGTTGGAGTGCCCGTATCATTATTTCCAAAGCCCTGAGAGTCGCTTTTAGCGGCTCTCTTTTTTTGCACCGTTGCGATCTATTTTTCTACGAAACCTCCACTGGCATACTTATGCAGTACACTGGCAATCAATGTTTGATAGGGAACGCCCTCCCGAATGGCGCGCTTTTGCAAATTCATCAGGTCCTTCGATGAAATGCGGATGTTGACCCGCCTATCCTTTTTGAATGTGGCGCGTGCATAGGCTCGATATTTCTCTTTTTGCTCTTTTACATTCCTGGCAGACTTCCATTCGTCCTGCTCATAAGTAACCAGCAGTTCGAGTTCGTCTTGTTCAAGTTTCAGTTTGGTCATTCTTCACTTCCTTTCAAATACCGCTTGGTCGCTTTTCTACTAGGAATAATTGTTTTCAAAAATATTTCATGCTCGCTTTCAACGAAAGGAACGAGGTAAACATACTCTTCGATCTGCACTACAAAAATCTTTTGGTCTTGATATTTTTCCTGGTTGAGATGCTCCAACACATCGAGCAGGAAACCCATATCAATATAAAAGACAACTTCCTCAAACGAAAGACCTCGCTCGGTTTTCAGCAATTCGTTCTTTTCTTCGCTCCATGAATAATATTTCATGTCCCAATTGTAATCTTTTGTGTGCCTTTTGGCAACAGGATCGGAAGAGTATATAACATGCTCAAACTCCCTGGCTTGATCGACCCTCACGTCCACGTGCGCGAACCAGGACAAACTCACAAAGAAGATTGGGATACTGCCACACAGGCGGCCCTCGCTGGTGGGATGACCATGATTCTCGCCATGCCCAACACCAAGCCGCCCATCTTCGACGCCGGGACACTCGACCTTGCCTTGAACGCTGCGAAGCAAAAAGCGCGCTGTGACTATGCCCAATACATCGGCGCGGGCCCCGCCAACGCAGAGACCGCCGCTTCTCTCGCCCCAAAGGCTGCCGGGCTCAAGATGTACCTCGACTCCACCTTCGGCGAACTCCGCCTGAACGACATGACCCTGTGGATGCCTCACTTTCAAAAATACCCGAAGGATTACCCCATTGTCCTGCATTCCGAATCCCGTACCCTGGCGGCAGGGATTCTCTTCGCCGCCCTCTATGACCGTCCCGTCCATATCGCGCACGTCTCGCTGAAAGAGGAAATCCTGCTCATCAAGGCCGCCAAGGAAAAGGGCATCAAAGTGACGTGTGAGGTCTGCCCGCATCATTTATTTCTAACGGCAGAATCCCCCTCTCCCGCTCGCGCTGAGCGGAGCGCCAGCGGAGACGAAGCGGGGAGAGGGGATGGGGGTGAGGGCGAATACATC
>DYKH01000564.1 GCA_020722685.1 Caldithrix sp.
GGAAGAAGGATGAAGTTTCGATGGCAAGCGAAAGCACGTTGAAGCGGAGAAAGCTAAAGGCAAGCCAGCCTTTTCGCTTACCATTGCTGATTTTCCTTCGACAGGCTCAGGACAGGCTTCAACGCCCCCTCAATGGAGGAGGGCTATCTCTCGACGTACAGCGGCGCGGCAGGCGATGCGATTGTCATTCAATCCAGCTACGATTTTTAGGTCATTGGCGGCGGTGTCAGTTTGAGCGATGAAAATGGCATCCCTCTTAAAAGCGGCAGTGCGTCAGAAAGCCCGGCCGATTCAGGGCGCTGGGCCTATACCGCCAGCGTAAACGTCCCCACCGGCACGACCGTGAGTCCTTCGACACTGCTCAGGACAGGCATTGCTGTCACGGCGAAGATAGTTCGACAAGCTCACTACAAGCCGCCCCGGCGGCGTCGGATCGGCGGAGGAAGAAAAGGTGCTTTAGCTTCTCAAGAAAAAGCCGGCTGCTTTTGAATGCGAATGGTAACCGGCGTTATTTCCTATGTAACTGTAAAGTAAACCCCGAATCATCTCCTGGGCACGCTCGGGCGGCCTTCTGATCGGCCTCCGCCGCATTGCAGTCTGGGAATGCGGAATCGCTGGCGGCGCTTCCGCATTCCAGGCCGTGGTCGGTATGGTCCAACCGCCTGCGGGGATGTGTTGCGAGCCCAGAAACGCTGGGATGAAGCGGTAGTCGTTTACGAGAGCACATTGGTTCACTCCCCGGATGCCTGAGCAGCTCACATCGGTCTCAGATGGGCAAAATATGAACGCGGCGATGGGCGAATTTCAAGAGGCAGCCAACGCTCCGGAAAGTTGAGGAGACGGTCAACTTGCGCTTACCGAGGCGCTGATGTGCACGAATGGTCTTCCCCGTCTGCCTGGCGAACGTGAATGAGGTACAATATTGATGAAGGAATTGCAGAAGTCAATCACGATAGTGAATGTCATTATTACGCCTGAAACGGTACAGGAGATTATTCGCAAGGCTTCCGCTATCAATTGGGGAACGCATTTGTTGCGGTGGCGTTATTTCGATGTCACCCACGAAGGCAGTACGATTCACCGTGGCGTATTGATTCCGACCGCGCTATGGCATTTGCTCAAGCGGGTACACGTGGAACAGGAATGGCCCGTAGGGACAAATCTTGAGCGCCTCAATGCAGAGGCTCGCTCCATAGTTCAAAGTCCTAACACAGAGATATACGTCTACGGATACTATCGGACGGATCCACCCCGATTACAATGGGGATTCTTGAGCAAGGAGAGCGGGATTGCCGTTGTGTACGACATGGAAGCGGACCTGATTGCCACCGTTTTCAAACCGGAAGAAGGCTCTCAATTTTTCGAGATGCAAATTGATGCAGTGAAGATTGATCGAAAGGATTGGAACGTATGAACCAACAAGAACTGGAACGCTTGGTCAGGAAGTACTACGGTTACGTCGCTGACCCGGAAGGATCGGGGGTTGAAGTGCTCGACCTGCTTTCCGTGCGCGATAAAATTCAGACATTTCTGGACTCTAGCACGCCGGAGAAGACGCTCTCCCGTTCCTTATACGAACAGATTCACGAACTGGATCGGTTGCTTTGGAATGAGCAGGAGACATTTTTGACAGCCATTGGCGGGCAGGAACTCCAACATGCCCGACAACAACGGCGCAGCCCGCGCTCCCACTGGTGGTGGTACCTCGACGAATTGAAAGCGCCGCCCCAACCGCTTCAAGCACAACGGGAACGATTAGCCCAGATATTTGATGGGTAACCAGGGATTGCCGTCCAATTCTGACGCCTGCATTGACAGCAGATTGAACGAAAAAAAACAACATTCTTGATTGCTCCGCGCTCTGCGAAGAGCAAATAGATCCGTTGTGGTCATGACATGTTTTCCCTTCCGACATTGC
>DYKH01000565.1 GCA_020722685.1 Caldithrix sp.
ATCTTCGCGCGAAGTGTATTGCTGGGAAAAGTTACTTCGCTGCCAACCGATACCGCCGTTGTCGGTGTGCGCGTGTTTGCAGACGTTCATTCATGGGCTTTTCTGTTGCGCGAACTGCTGCAACACCTGTAAAAGAGCAAAATAGGCGGGCTTGGGATTCAGATTGTCATCGTAAAGCAACGGATTGGCTTTCGGGGAATATCCGTCTAAACCCTTTTGAGTTTCCCAGACGGAATTTTTGTCGCTGATTCCCCAGATTGTGAAACCTTTACAAACGCCAGACTCAAGGCACGCCTCAAGCATTTCCTTATACGCGTTGGCTTGAAACGCGAATCTCTGCTCTTGCGTCCCAGAGACATCTTTCAGGTTCACATCAAATTCCGTAACGTACACTGGCACGCCATAACTTCGCATCGTTGCAATGACATCATTCTTGTCGGGCATAGGTTGATACTGTAACATATGCCCCTCAATTCCGACGCCATCAATCAAGTCTTTGGACTTGAGCATTTGCACAATCTGATGGGTCAATTGGGTTGTTAACCCTTTTGCCGTCTCATTGAGAGCGTCGTTGTAAATCAGAGTAGCAGACGGGTCGCTCTCGCGTGCCGCGCGGAATGCTATCTCAATGTAATCCAAGCCAATGGTTTTGTAGAAGATGTCGTTTTGCCGATAAGGATTGAAATACGGCTCGTTAACCACAACCCATTCGTTGATTTTTCCTTTGTACGGCGTCACTATCTGAGTAATGTGGTTACGCAGAATGGCAGTCAACTCATCCCGACTGAAATTGCCGTTCTTCACCCAATCTGGCAAGTCTGCGGGCCAGACTAACATATGTCCGCGCGTTGTCATGTTGTTCTTCGCGGCGAAATCCCCATAGAATCTGAGGGCTGTGGTATCAAACTTGTTTCGGCTAGACTCGCTGTATTGCCAACCAATCCAGATTACGAATTGATTGAACTCTCTGCCTGCTATTCGCAATAATTCTGGCGCAGTCCCCTCAGCGAAAACTCCAATCTTGAAACCAATTTTGTCTGCGTAATCACGCAGAGTAGGCGGGCGCGGCGTTGCTGTCGCTGTCGGCGTTGCCGTCGCTGTCGCAGTGTTCGTCGGCGCAGGAGTATTCGTAAACGTTGCTGTCGCTGTTGGTAGTGGAGTATTCGTCGGCAAGGGCGTACTCGTTGGGAGTGACGTATTTGTTGGCACGGGCGTTGCCGTTGGCGTAGGTGTAACACCGCACGCCGCGAGAGCCAAGCCGATAGATGAAGTTCCACACAGTTTTATAAAATCACGCCGAGTTATATTTTTCATTTCTACGTTTACCTTTTGCGCGTGAGACGCGCCCTACTCTTTTCAAAGGAATGTCTGGTAACGCTGTAGCACACCGACAACGGCGGACTTGGGCAAGCCACCTGTGCGCGCCAAGTGTATGGCTGGGCAAAGTTACTTCGCTGGCAACCGATACCGCCGTTGTCAACGAGTTCCATCTCACTGACAACGCTGATTGCGAGAGACGCTTGGCGTTCAACCTGTTCGAGACAAGTAACCGCGTCGCCGATATTGCGCCCTGCGTCAATCAGTACATCGGTATCCACAATCACCAAATCAGGCATGGCGACTCATCCATTCGCTTTGACGAATACGGCGCACCCATGCGGTACTGTCTTGCATATCCTTACGATTCCGTCACATACCAATAAAGGGCTCGTCTGCCAACTTGGTGCGTTTAGCAGTTTTGCTAGCGCGTAGCGGTGCATAGCGCGTTCGCAAAAAGGTAATGAAGTCAGCAACCTGTTTCTGAAGTTCAGGCGGCAGAGCGGTGTATTCGCGCCAGACTCTTTCCTCCTTCATAACTCACCTCCGGGTAGCACCACAGTAAATCGTGGACATGGGGGTTCAGGGGGCTTTGCCCCCT
>DYKH01000566.1 GCA_020722685.1 Caldithrix sp.
ACGTTAGCATGGCAACCGGTGTAAAGATGGCGATTTCACTGCTGTTCATTTTTCTGGGCGCCGTGATGGGGAAGATACGGAAGAACTATTTTGTCGGCATACGTACTCCTTGGACCTTGGCTAACGAAGAAGTATGGGACCGCACCCACAAATTTGGCGGAACTGTCTTCTTGATCGCTGGTTGTCTCGGTCTGTTGGGGGCATTACTACCCAACGACTTTTTCTTTGTGGTGATCGGCGCCATCCTCGGCGCCGTATTGGTGGTGACCGTGTACAGCTATGTTATCTTTGTGCAATTGCGGCGATCGCAGGGATCGGGCATGCAAAAAATTTAGCCGGCGAAAAATGTTCTTGAATTACGACTGTAAAAACGCTATACTGAGGCAGGCGTAGTTAGCTTCGAAAAATTGCTGCGTTTGAGGGCATTGGGCCTATCCCGAGTTGGCCCAGATTTTTGTATATTTGCCGCCCAGAAGAATAGAGCATTGGGTTCAACAGACAAATGGGCTTCCCGACATCATAAGGAGGAAAAGTGCTTATCGTGACGACAGAAACCATTCCCGGACGCGAAATTTACCAGGTGTTAGGAATGGTGCGGGGGAGTACAGTTCGCAGCAAGAATCTATTCCGCGACATTGGCGCGGTGTTTAAAAACCTTGTTGGAGGAGAACTCAAGGACTATACGAATTTGTTGCAGGCGGCACGGGAGGAGGCAATCAGCCGAATGGTACAAGAGGCGGAACGGTTGGGAGCCAACGCCGTTGTCAACGTTCGATTCGGGACATCCAGTATCATGGCTTCGGCCGCCGAGATGCTGGCTTATGGAACTGCGGTGAAGATTAGATGAAGACTAAACCGCGAAATGGTTTTCATGGCCATGGCTTTGAGGAGGCGATAGGACTGCTCACGCTTTGGTAATGGATGGTGGAAGAGTTTGATCGTTTGATGGTTGAGTTAAGGATTTGAGCTCAATCCCGTGATTTACTAGGTCCCGAACGACAGTATCAAGCACAGACCGAGATTGATCGACTGCCCGCTTAGCATCTTTATGAAGGGCATGCGGCCAGTCGCCTGGATAGCGTGCTTCAACTGCCCATTCAGTAAGTTCGGATAGATCGGGATTGTCTTCTTTCACACGCCATGAATCTGGAATCAAGTTGCGTAGAGCGTCCAAATCGTGCGTTTTGGGAAATTTGATTTACAGGACTACCAAAACCGCTTTCAGTGCTTTTTCGGCTGCTTGCTGCGCCAACCAGCAACTGTGTCGCGGAAAAAGGGAAGTTTAGAGTAGAATGATCTCGGCTTCCTGCAAATCTTCTCTGGCGTATCTCAGCCATCGCGATGCTTCAATAATGTGCTCAGGATTGTTCATAGAGCAATTTTCCTTCCGTTAGTGCTGGCTGTAGTAAAGTGCCGATGATCTGTCCTCGCCGCGCAATTTCTTCCGGGGTGGTCACGAAGATGTCCTTACTTAAGGGAATATCGCGCAGAACCTTACGGATGGCGATTGCACTTTCTCTTGTATTCTCAACCTTGGGAAGAACTACCAAAAGATCGACATCGCTTCCCTCTCTTGTAACATCTCTTGCACTTGAACCAAACAAGATGATTTTTGTGGGATGAAAACCATTAACAATCCGTTCAATCATGGCTTTGATCCAATCCTGTTTTGTCATACAACTATTCCTCGTTACTTTCAGTAGCTGAATTGCTGATTGATCAACGATTCAATCTGCTCCGGTTATACTCCAGCTTTTCCTTTGTCGTCATTCTCTTAAAGTCCAGCGTGGGCTTGGTGGATATGGATGAAGCATTATCGCGCGTGATCGCTTTGCCAACATTTTTTCCGACACTGATCATGCTGCCGCTTGCTCCATACGACACCGCCGGATTGGTAAGCTGCAAATCTTCTTGTA
>DYKH01000567.1 GCA_020722685.1 Caldithrix sp.
CAATCCCTGGCTGGATTTGACGATGCTGGCGTTGAGCGGACTGCTGTTCCTGATTCCGTCCGTCAAAATGCACCAGCGGGCGCGGGTGTTGGGACGGTGAGGGTTTTGTTGCCATTGAGGGGGAAACGTCCCGAAGGTTTTTTCTGGAAGGCTTCATTGAGCGAACCAAACCTTCGGGACGTTCTGCATAAGGCGGGTTATTCCATCCCCATCCCCATTTTAAGAATTGGAAGGACGCGATTCATAAAATACATCAATCGCGCCAACCCAGGGATGTTGTTGGAGTCTCCGCCGCCGTTGGTAAAGAGAATCGCGCCGCTGTTGGTATCTGGGGAGAAAAATGCCATTGTGGCAATCCCAGGGTCGCCGCCTGAATGAAAATAGACTTCGCCATCAAAATGCCACGCGAAACCGATAGCTTGGGGCGCTTCCATCCCCTGCAAACTGTTGAAGGCGAGCATCTCCTGCACAGTTTCAGGCTTGAGAAACATATCCCCTTCAAACGTTTTCCCTTCATTGATGAAGACAGAGAGAAAACGGGCATACTCATTGACGCTTGTTTTCAGCGCCCCGTCAGGATAAGTGGGATAACCGTAAAAGTCGTAAGGTTTGGGCTGCCGCAGCCAGTTGTTGTAACCGTATGGAACAGCCATTGTTTCCGTGCTCACCTCCGTGAATCGCCAGGCAGTGTTATCCATGCCCAATGGCGCAAAAACCGCCTGTTTACAATATCGGTCAAAAGACATTCCGCTGATTTGCTCAATCAGATAGCCAATCAACCCAAATCCCGTGTTTGAATACGAATACATTGCGCCAGGCGGCTCGTCAAGGAAGTTATCTCTCTCGTTGTATAGATTTCCGTCAGGGGTCAGGTAAGCTTTCAGGTAATCGCCCAATGGAATTGGCGAATCAGGCAGGACAGGTTCCTGGAGCAGGGTATAGTATTGATTGTAGACATCGCTGTCTTCAAGGCTTGACGTATGCATTAACAACATGCGAAAAGTGATGGGAGCGTCGGGAAAATTGGGATTACGAACATCGAACGGCAGATAGTTGTTGATATCGTCATCCAACCCAAACCCACCCTGTTCGTACAGGGTCATTAAGGCGGTAGCAGTCACCGTTTTGGAAATGGAAGCGATGGTGAAAATCGTATCAGGTGTTACCGCGCGTCCAGCAACAGGGTCGGTAACGCCATATCCTTTCGAAGATTCAACCTGCCCGTCACGGATGATCAGTACTGCCGCGCCTGGGATTTTCGCCGATGCCATTGCCTGTAAAATCGCAGCGTCCTCATCCGCAGGGGCGGGGAGCAGCAGAAGATAAAGATCGGTATAAAAAAAGAACACAAACCCCGCCAGCAATACGGATATGAAACCCATCCTCCAGAGATGGAATTTATTTTTCATTGAAGTTGCCCTTTCATTTCTTTGAGTTGATATGTTTACGCCAAAGAATGACAGCGGTTGCATAATGAAGAATTCCTCTCTAAAGCAAAATATCCCGAAGGCTTTGTTGTCAAATATGCTTGAATCCAAAGCCCTTCGGGAACATGGTGATTACGCCGCCCTTCGCAACGGCTTGAAAGCCGCGCTACGGCTTATACCACTCGAATTGGCTGAACCGCTCATGCAGCATCATGCTGATTTTATCGCGTGCCCCTTGTTCGGGATGAATCCCATCTGAGCGATAATCGCCGCGCTCATAACATACCCCGCTGGCGTTGGTTGCGTCTGTCGCGCAATCGGGCGCCCAAATATAGGGACCCCAGCCATACCACACGCCGTCCACTGTCGGATGGTCTTTCAGCCACGCATTCAGCGCCAGCCCCTCTTCGTAAGAAAGCGGCTCGCCGCGTGCATCCTTACTGGCAAAGCCAGCGGCTTCGTTTGGTGGGAATTCCAGATGCA
>DYKH01000568.1 GCA_020722685.1 Caldithrix sp.
CGTTCGGAATCCAAGATGTGCCAATAAGGAAATCGGAAGATGACTTCTTGGGACTCCGAGGCTATGCGGAGGCTCTGACAAAGTTCATCCTGGAGTGCGATACTCCCATGACCTTTGCGATCCAAGGAGATTGGGGTTCCGGCAAGACAAGCCTCATGGAGCTTATCAAGGAATCCCTGACCAATAAAGTCATCGTTATCGATTTCAATACGTGGCAATTCTCTCAGTTCAACATGGGGGACGTCCTGCCACTCATCCTATTGGGCCATTTTACTAAAGAAGCAGCAGCACCCCTTTCCTCAGACATCTCCAGCAAGATGTGGGGGACTCTTAAGGGCCTTGCTAAGGTCACTGGGGCATCCATGGCTAAGGCCTTTGCTGGGGAGTTTGGCGAAAAGCTTGTGCAAGCACTCGTGGCAAGCGGCGATAGCGATCCTGTCAACGCTCTGAAAACGGCAAGAGAGACTCTGACAAAAATCGTCGCCGAAAGACGTAAGAAAGAAGGTCGCGATCGAATCGTCGTATTCGTGGATGATCTTGACCGCCTTCTTCCTATAAGGGCTGTAGAACTTCTTGAGGTGATGAAACTGTTCATGGACGTCGAGGGCTGTGTGTTCGTGCTGGCATGCGATTACCAAATTGTGAAAAAGGGGATAGAAGAGAAGTTGAAGATCCCCGCATCCGAGTTCTCAGGAAAATCCTTTTTCGATAAGATCTTCCAGGTCTCCTTCAACGTGCCGACAACCCGATACGACATGAGCAAATACCTTCAAAGCCTCATGCAACAGGTGGGGTTCACGTTGCAAGATAATGATCCTTCGGATTATCTAGACTTGTTGAGATATTCCATTGGCCTCAATCCTCGCAACACTAAACGTCTCATTAATTCCTTGAAGCTACTTGACATGGTGCATGACAAGACAAGGAAGACAAGGCAGACATCTCAAATCTCGGCTAAGCGTGAAAAGATTCTCTTTGCCGTGACGTGTTTGGAAAGTGGCTTCCCGCCGCTTTGCAGTTATCTCACTGGCTTTCTCAGGGTTCAGTCGGACAAGTTTGCCCAAGCACTCGACGAACTTACGGTCCCTGAAAAGGTGCAAAGACTCCCGGCCTTGAAACAACTCTTCCGCGATGCAGCAGACAAGGAGATGATGGCGGAAAGAATATCCAGCTTCATGAATGCGTTCCTAAACTGTCTTCAGGTCGATGACGACAAAACCTTGAATCAGGAAGAGATCGACAATTTGCGACACGTGTTGGCTCTGACCAGTTTGACCTCCAGCACCGGTCGACAAGAGCGGTCGGTAGATCCTTCTTGGCAAGATGAAATCTCCGTCTTTTGTCGCCGGGTGAGAGACAAAGCAGGGATGCGTCCTCATCAAGGCTACAGTGGCAAGGCCGCTGTTTGGAAGAATGCCCGTAATTACGCTATTTGGTTCAAGGACAAAAACTGGTCACAAGGGAATTTGAGCTACCACCTCACTTGGATGGAGCCTCAACAGGATTTCAGGGTGCGCCTCTGTGGCAATTGGGACTATATCAACAAGAGACTAGGATGCGACGTGAGCGGTATCATGGCGAAACTTGAGGCCCTCCAAGAGGGTAAACCTCCCGGTCATTGCACATACGAAAAGGATATGAAGGATATGAAGGCATGTCCAGGCTGGTTTGAATTCACGATGAGCCTGGGGCCTGTGGCGGATTGGAATTCCGAGGTCGAGGTGGACCGTATAGCCAAAGCGCTAGAACAACTGATTGCAGAGACAAAGGATATCTTCGCTGCGCATTAGTCGGGATCCGGCTGCGGCTGTGCTCTGCTCTCTAATAGTACGCTGCTTGGGTGGAAGGGAACGGGAGATTGGGATATGCTCTATAGGCTCACTGATGGTAACGGCCTGGAGCCGTTGG
>DYKH01000144.1 GCA_020722685.1 Caldithrix sp.
GCTTGATAAAAAAGCCGGGCAGCTCGGTTGACAAAAATAAATATGCCACACCTCCGCATGGATTTGAGCTTTTGCCGAATTACCCGAATCCCTTTAGCCAAACCACTCGTTTTCAGTATCGGTTAGCGCGGCCCGCTGAGGTGCGTCTGACCATCTATGATGTCCTTGGTCGGCAGGTTGCTCAGCTTGTTGAGCCGCTGCAACAGCGGCTTTCCGGAACGTTTCTGTGGGAGCGCAAGGATCAGAATGGTAGATTGTTGCCTGCCGGAATCTACTTTTGTCAGCTAAGTGTCAGGAGTCAAAGCGGCACTGAAAAATCCGCCATACGAAAATTGGCTCTCGTGCATTAGGCGGACAATCAAAAATCGCGAACTCCAAAGTTCAAGGAGTTTGGTCTTGTTCTTGCGGATTGGCTGTTCAGAGTCTTCAGGCGGCACGCCATTGACAATTGGAGAATTGACACTGCCAAAATCCCACAAGAGTTTTGCCCTGAAATTTCTATGAACTTTTGTCATCCTCCGGCATCTAATGAGCTAAAAAGAAATCCTCACTAATGCAAGGGTATCATATTATGAACGCAAGCAAGCTCTTTTTGTCTCTTTTGGTTGGGGCTATTCTATTCATGCTCTTTTCAACTGCTGCACCGTCGTACAGCGCGGAAAAAGATTGGCTCAAGTTCAATGAAGGGCTGGCTAAAGCCGAGAAGGAGAACAAAGCCATTCTCATCGACTTTTACACCGACTGGTGCCACTGGTGCAAGGTCATGGATGAGAAAACTTTCCGGGACAAGGCAGTAGAAAAGAAACTGAAGGAACGCTTCGTAACTGTTCGCATCGACGCGGAAAACGCCAACGAGAGCGCAACTTACCGCAAGCAGACTTTTAGCAATCCGCAGTTGACGCGCGCTTTCGGCGTGACGGGGTATCCATCCCTTGCCTTTTTGACTGCCAAGGGCGACCCGATCGCCGTCATTCCGGGTTATGTTCCTGCGGAGAACTTTTTGCAGATTTTGAATTATATCGACAAAAAGTGCTATGAAAAGCAGGTCTCCTTTGAAGAATTTGTCAAAAATGGTGAATGCGACAAGGCCAGTTCTAAAGCAAATTAGCCTTCAGAGTGAGTAGATCAACATGCGTGCTTTTGCCAGAGCTGCAATCGGATTAGTTGGATTTGTTTTACTTCTCGCAATCGTCACGATCAGACCGGTAGATCGCCAGCATTACCGCGAAGCAAAGTACTTCAAGACGACCATAGACCGGCTGGCTGAGTTTGGAGCGAAACAAACGCCTGCGGGCAAAAGCGACCTTTTCGCCGGTGCGGGTAAAGCCGGAATTACGCCGCCCATCGGCATTCCGCTGGCAGGTTTTGGTGCCCGCAAAGGGGCGCCCTCCACGGGCGTGCATGACAGCCTGTTCGTGCGAGTGATCGTTCTCAGAAGCGGAGAGAGGACGGCTTGCCTGATCGGATATGATGCTTTGCTGCTGCATCCGCCGATTGCCCGCGCCTTGGAGGACAGCGTTGGCAAAAGATTTCATCTCTCACCCGAACAACTCCTATACACGGCTACCCACACCCATTCTGGTCCCGGCGGCTGGGGACATGGTTTTGTGGAGGAACAATTCGCCGGCCCGCCGGATGAACACATCGTCAAGCTTTTGATAGACAGTTCGCTGGTTGCATTGGACCGCGCGCTGAAGAACTTGCAGGCCGCCAGTTACCGCACCGGCGTAATTTCTGCGCCGAATTATATCCGCAACCGTTTGGTGGGCGACAAAGGGAAAACCGATCCGGATTTGGTCTATCTGGCCTTACAAGGGGAAGAAGGACTCCTTGCTGTTTTGGCCACTTATTCCGCCCATGCCACGGTCCTCTCCGACCGCAACCTGCTTATGAGTGGAGACTATCCCGGCTATTTGGAACGGCGATTAGAGCAGGAGACCGGAGCCACCGCCATCTTCGCCGCTGCCGGCTTGGGCAGTCAAAGCAACCGGGGACCGGGAAATGGCTTTGACAAGGCGCGAAATATCGGGGAGGCTTTGGCCGACAGTATCTTGGCTCACGTGATGCTGGATGATTTTCAGCAGCAAGCTGCACTGAGCTATCTGCGCTTCCCCATCGACATGCACGATCTGCAAATCCGCATCAGCGACGGCTTGCGTTTGGCTCCCTGGCTGGCCAAGAAATTCCTTCGCACCTATGATTCCTACATGCAATTGGTCGCACTCGACAATTTTCTCTTTATCGGCAGCCCGGGGGAGTTTAGCGGCGAGCTGGCCTTGGTGGTCAAAGAGCACGCCAAGTCAAAGGGCTTGACCGCGACCATCACCAGTTTCAATGGTTGCTATCTCGGCTACGTCACGCCCTCGGAGTACTATCATCTCTCCACCTATGAAACTCGGTTGATGTCCTTTTTTGGTCCGTATACCGGAGATTATTTCGTGGAAGTCATGAACCGGTTGATCGATTCCATAGGTGAGATATGAGCGCATTCTTTCAGAAACAACGCAATGTCATCTTGTTAGTCGGCTTTATTTTTCTCATTGTGCTTTTGGCTGTCTTCCTGCACCGCCCGATTCAAATCATGGATGCCCTGAATGGTCTTCCGGCTGATGGCTACGAGATTAACGTCTCGGTCTGGCGCGTGCTTTTTGAGCCGATAGTCGGTCCATTGCTCTTCTACTTGCGGGCCCAACAGCCGCTGTACGAGTTTCTCATATTGATGATCTGGTTGCTCTTGGGCCTTTTCATCTTTATGCTCATCCGCATTGGCCGGCTTGAGCCGCAGGCGAGAGCGATGGCCGCGGGCAAGGCGTTCTTACGCTGGCTGGCGATCCTCCCCGTTGCCCTAGCCGCCTGGGTGGCGCTGATACTTGTCATGATCTTTGCCCCCTTGCCCAGCAATACCATCGAAAATAACCATCCCGACGTAATATTGGTGAATGTTCACAGCCATAGCCATTTCAGTCATGATGGACTCATTTCACCCGCTGCTGAGATGCGCTGGCACAAGCGCAATGGTTTTGATGCCTTTTTTTTGACCGAGCATAACAATCACGACAAAACTCTGGAAATGGTGAAGGCGCAGAAAGACGGCGCTCTGCCGCCGAGTCCTCTGGTCCTTTGTGGTCAGGAGTTCTCCGGCAGCAACCACATTTTATTGCTTGGATTGACCAGGAATTTTAGCACCAAGGATGTCGCGGATTCAACGGCCATTGACTCGACGCATGCCCAGAATGGCGTTGCTATAGTCGCGCACTGGTTCTCTGAGATGAAGCATCCGATGCAACGATACATACAGGCCGGGGTGGATGGATTTGAAATCGTCAATCAGGGGGAAGGTCCCTACTATGATAGAAGCGTGTTCCAAGCCATCACTGAGACATGCAAAGCCCACGGCCTTACCATGGTTGGAGCTTGCGACTATCACGGCTACGGCTCCGCCTGCCTGACCTGGAATGCTTTGACCATACCCAACTGGCGACCGATGGGGTACGAGCAAAAGTACCAATCCATTATGGACCTATTTCGCAAGCGGGACCAAAGCAAAATTAAGGTGCTGGTCTATGAGGATCGTCCGCCCGTCGATTCCCGCTGGGTCTTCTTCAGTCCCGTCTACACTTTTGTCCATTACTTTCGCGGCTTGAACGGCTGGCAGATCGCTTCCTGGGTGGTTTGGACGCTTTGCGGCTGGCTGGTCGCGCAGTCGACCTGGGTGCTGCGAGCCAAAGATTTTGTGCGGCGGCATTATCTACGCGCCGTTGGCACCATGACTCTTCCCAGCGCCGCATGGATTACTCTTATGGGAGTTTGGCTGCTTGTCAAATCCATTGGCGTTCGCGGCTACAATGAAATCCTAACAGAATTCGGCACCGATTTTTTAGTGGGAGGGACGATATTCTTAGCCTACTCTCTGGTTCTCCTCCTTTTTCCGAGATTCAGACGGCAGGACGCATGATTTCGGAGGGGGTGAAAGCTCATCCACGCCGCGAAATTGCCAAGCCAAGCTGCAAGACCGGCGCATTTTTCTGGGGGTTGAGATCAAACGCCATAGCTCCGTCCACTTCTTGAGAACCTCCTACAGTGCCCTCTCGCTCTTCATAACTGGGATCGTCTGTCTCATCGATCACCACACGCTTCCTCCTGTATTCCACCCAAAAAATTAATGCAAATTTTTATAAAAATTTTCAAAAAAAGACAAATATTTTTTGCGCAAAGTAGCCCATCTGTCGGTAATATGACATGAGTTTTAATCTAATTTCGCATCGTCACTTGTACTCGTTCGGCATTGAAACGATGCATGCAATATCCGTTGAACGATGTGCAACAGGTGCAGAGCAGAATGGTTAGACATCAATTCTCAAAGCAGTTTTTCGGGCACTTTGAGATAGGCTGTGGATGGAAGAAAGATGCGCTAAGCATCAGAGTAGGAGTGTAGGGATGGCGTACAAGTTTACGCTCGGAGCAACAATTTAAAGGGGAGAGTTTGACGATGGAGATTACCGAAATCAACATCAGGCTGAGAAACGACAGAAAGCTGAAGGCCTTTGTCAATGTCACTTTTGACAACGTCTTTGCCATCAAAGGGCTTAAGATCATCAACAGCAAAAAGGGCTATTTACTGTGCATGCCCTCCCGTAAAGCCGAAGACGGAACGCAACGTGACATAGCCCACCCTATCACCAAAGGTTTTCGCACTCGATTAGAGCGCGAAGTTTTGACAGAGTTTCGGCGGGTTTCGGCACGTGCCGATCGCGGTGAACAAGTGCCCGAAAATATGGCCGTCGAAGTCTGGGCGCTCGACGAGGATTAAGGCAAAGGTCCAAGGCTCTACTCTTTCTGTTCGCGTCTCATTGCGTCCAGTCGATTTCTGCGCTCTCTTAGGCGAAGGGTTTGCAATGATCGCGAATGCCATCATTCATCATGAACTACAGCACGCCTTGCAGGTCCGGTCATGAATCGCGTCTGCAAATGATGGCAAATCTATGCAAAAGGCTGACCAATAAGGTCAGCCTTTTGTATTTTTCCCCTCTGCGCTTTTGAAAAAGGTGGCTGATGAAATACTCTCCTCGAAATACCCAAAGCACGCTCCTTGCTAAAAGAAATGATTCTCTTAGCGCGCCCACTGCAATAAATTGCTTGATAAAATCGACAAACTTGATTATCATTGTCTCGAACCAGAGTCCTCCGGAGCGAGACCACACCTCGATCCCTAACAAGAAAGCATGCCGGCCCCGAGGCGTAATGGTCGTCGTGGAATATTTCACCAAAGGGAGTAGTTAGCGTAGTCATTAAAATGCAGATTTGGAGAACAGTTTCTATAAGATCATGCTCCCGCAACTCTTACCTGCCGATTGGATTCCGGAACCAATGATCGGCTCGCGGACAACGCGGAGCGATTAGCCAGATTCACCGCTGTTTTCAAGCTTGGAGGAGTTATGAGAATAGAAAATTGGGTGGACAAGCTTCCTTGGCACCCCCGTCGCCGCTGGGCGAAAAGAACTCTGGAAGAAATAGATCGCATCGTCATTCATCAAACTCTCACCACTGCTACCATCGAAGAAGTCAACCACTACCACATCACTCCCAGCCCGCATAACCATCTCTCGGTCCAAGGGGCTCCGCACATCGCCTATCACTACCTGATTCAGCCTGACGGGCTTCCCGTACAAGCCAATAGACTGGAAGATGTGACCTGGCATACCAAAGGATATAACACTGTGGGCATCGGCGTTGCCCTTTGCGGTAATTTTGTCGGCGAGGGATACAACGACGGCGACCCGGGTCCCAGCGAAGCGCAAATGAACTCGCTGAAGGAAATAATCCCGCTCCTGCAAGTGGCCCACCACATTCCCAACATGAAAATTTACGGCCACTATCACTTTGGCAAACCTGCTTGCCCGGGAACGATGGTCAAGAACTGGATCGAATCCATCCGCAAACCGGCGGAGGACATCATTTCCGATCCTGCGCAGCGAGATATCGCCAGTGCGATCTATTCCCTGGCTCAAAGCTGGTCCGTCCAAAAGCGCATCAAGCTATACCAGAAAGGTCTTAATACTCTCGATTTTCCTTCCGGCAAAGCCGACGGCATTTTGGGCTGGCAAACAACCAGCGCCATTCGAAGTTTCCAACAGCACATGCATTTGACCTGCGATGGAGTCATGGGTCCTATTTCTACTCATCGCATGATTACCGAATTGCTCGCCAAAGGCATCCAACTGTCGGAGCAAAATATCTCCGCCAAGGTCGATGCCGACGGTGATACCTTGGCATAGAAAGGGAGGACGCATCATGAATATCATACCGGCCCCCGTTTTACTCGGCCTCATCAGGCTGCTCGGTGCACTTTTGATCGGTTTTCTGGTGCTAAAGACCATCTACGAAGTCTGGCGACGCACCAAGGGCAAAGACCTGGCGCTCTACAATGAAGACGACGAAATTCCTTACGGCGTCTCAGGTAGATATTTTGGCTCGGCCTTTTTCGGCAAGCTCATCTTCCAGCTCATCAGCGTCAAAGTTTGGGGATTAGTCGCGGGAACAGCCATCTCCACCTATTTGGCGACGCACAGCATTGAAACGACCACTGTTCTGGATCCCCAGTATGGCACGACCGGCACCGTCAAATCGCCGATCATTTCCGGTGCGCAATGGACGGCCTTTAATACCACCATCTGGGCCCTGATCTATGGCATGAAGGAAGTCTACCGTGTGGCCGACATGCGACTCAAGGCGGATACACAGCAGGCTCTGGAGGTCAAAAAGGCCGAGACCGACGAAAAAATCAAATTGACGCAGGAAAAAGCGCGGGCGGAAAGCATCGTGCTCAGCCAAATCGCCCAGCAGCAGGTTCCTGCGGCTGCCGGCCAGAGGCGCCCGGTGGTCG
The DNA here is from genome assembly GCA_020722685.1 of Caldithrix sp. The sequence continues at coordinate 6,884 of DYKH01000144.1, forward strand.
ACAGTGAAGGGCGCGAGATTGTCGGTGAAGATCCCGACGCTGCATAGGAGGGATGCGAGATGAAGCTATCGCAATTATTAGGGTTTCTGGTCATTGTATTCTTCTTGGCGGCGATCGGTTATATCTCCTTCAAGATTTCTAATCCTGGCGCCGCGGTTGCCGGGCTTGGATTGCTGAGCGCCATCTGGCAAGGATGGCGAAAAATACTTTTTGGCTCGGTCAGCGGCAATCTGCTGGAAAAAGTGGGCGTCGTGGAAAAGAGCTATGAAGAGCAAATCGCCGGCTTGCGCCAAGAGCTGGCCATGAAGCAACAGGAAATCGACCGCTTGATGCAGGAGAAGCTGGCAATGCTGGAAATGCAAAAACAGCAGCAACTCATGGTCATTGCCGATGAAACCGCCCAACGTCGCTGGGAAGCGCAGAAGGCGCACGAAGCCTCGACTGCCCTGATAAACGAGGCGCACCGGCGATTTCAGGAATCCGGCGATTTGAGCGGCTACCGGGAGTTCTTGCGCTCCCGCGGACTACTTTAGGTTGGAGGGAACATGAAACTGCTTGTGCGTCTGGTAATTGTTTGCACTTTTTGCGTCTTTAGCGATAATCCCGGCTATAGCCAAGCGCCGTCCGCGTCTTTGCGGCAGCAGCATGAACAAGAAATTGCTCGCTTGAAACAGACCGCGGCGGAGCAACAGCAGCAAATCCGCCGCTTGGAAGCGCAGCTTGCCGCTCGTCCAACTTCTACGGCTGGGGCGCGCGAATGCGAAGAGCTTTTGCAAAAAGCCACTACGCAGATTAGCAGCTTGGAGAAAAGCCTGTCCATGACTGAGGCGCGGCTGGACTCAACGACCAGGGCGTCCGAAGTCGTCTTGCGTATCGAGCAGGAAAAATGCGAGGTGCGCCTCAATGCCCTTAATGAAAAAATGGCCTTGCAGCGAATCTACTCCGATTCCGTTCTGGCTTTGGAGCAGAAAAAGTACGAGGACGTGAAAAAGATTCTCCTTGACGCTGCGCGAAGAAGGTGGTACGAAAGTCCGCAGCTCCTCCTGGGAGTCGGCTTCATAGGCGGATTCTTGTTGGCAAAATAGCGGCAGGCGAGCTGGCATTCCAAAACCCGCGGGAAATGGCTCTTCAAAACCAAGATGGGGTTCAAGATGGCTCTGTTCATCCATTGAGATGCCTCCCGCAAGTCGATCACAAAGCGCTCGATGAACCAGGAGAAAAATCTACGGGTTAATCGGTCGACGGAGGGCACCGGCTTCAACCTACAAGTTACCCTTTTCTTAAACAAAAGTGAACCAAAACGAAGGCCGTATGAGAAAGCGTAAAAGGTTTACAAGGCCGTCCATACCTTTGATTCAGAACTGGCAGCGAGAAATCGAGGGGGCCTTTCTTTATGGACAGTTGTCCAAGCTCACTCGATTTCCGGAACTGCAAAAAGCGCTGGCGCAAATGTCCGAGGATGAAGAGAAGCACGCCGCCTTTTGGGCAGAGCGAATCAAGGCCGTTGATGCCACCGTTCAACCGCCAAAGCCTGATCTGCGCATCCGCTTGACGGTTTGGATCGCGCGCTGGTTGGGCCCGCAGGCGGTTTTGAAACTGCTGCTAAAAGACGAGGTAAGCGATATCGCTGCTTACACCGATCAAGCGATGACCTTGGGAGACACAGCAACCTACCAACAGGTCTTGGCCGATGAAAGCGCACACGCTCGCTCATTAGCGGCATTGCGGGAACAGGGCATATCTGAGCTGGAAGAACCTTGGCATCGCGGGGCCGGCGCAGGAGGTGTGCTGCGGAATATTGTCTACGGCTTTAACGATGGCTTGACGGCGAACTTTGGGCTGGTCATGGGCGTAGTGGGCGCCAACGTACACCGGGAGTTGATCCTGCTCACCGGTTTTGCCGGCATGGTGGCGGATGCGCTTTCTATGGCCTCCAGCGGTTTCTTGGCGGCCAAGTCCGAAGAAGAGGTGCGTCAGCACCATCTGACCTTGGAACAGGCCGAGCTAACATTCATGCCGGAGGAGGAACGCCGTGAACTGGCGACCTACTTTGTCCGCAAGGGATTGACTCCTGCCGAAGCCGCTGGCGTGGCGGATCGCATGATGGAGAATCCCGCGGTGGCGTTGGCTCAACTGGCCCGGGAGGAGCTTGGTTATGATCCGGAAGCGCCCAAGAGCCCGCTCAGTGAAGGCACCGTCACCGGAATTGCCACCACCTTGGGCGCGGCTATCCCGATCGTTCCCTTCTTGCTCTTCACGGGCGCTACAGCGGTTTGGATCGGCATCGTCATCAGCATGATTGCGCATTTTGCGGTGGGCGCTAGCCGGGCTATTTTCACCGGTCGCCCGGCGATTCGCAGCGGTTTCGAGATGTTCGTGGTAGGAATGGGGGTTGCCATCGCAACCTATTTGCTGGGAAAAATTCTTGGTGTGGGATTATAGCTTTTCACCTTCCGACAGAAGTCAAGTTCATAGGCAGGTGATCGCTCGACAGGGAAGGTCCAACATACGTCAAACATCCCTCAAAAAGTGCGCAATATGAACACCCTGGATCCTTTTGAAATCTTTAGCATTCATGGTAAAAATCTCGGTGATTCCATTCTCTTTCATCCAGCCAGCGATATAGGCGTCAATAAAATCGATATTCAGTGTGTGAAAGTCTTCAAGCGCCTGCAATAACACGTCACGCTCACTAAACTCAATAGAGCGAGAAGCCACGATGGGACTAACCACCTCATCGATTTTTGCTTTGGAGAATTTATAAAACGATTGCAAAGTCCAAACGATTTCTGCGATAACCATGGAATTGCTGATGAGACTAATCTCGTCGTTCGCACCCCTTTCAAGAAGCCGTTCCAGTATCCTCGCCTGCTTTGGGATGTCATTGGTCAAAAATCGCAAAAACAAATTGGTATCGACGAAATACTTACTCATTAGCAATTCGCTTCGCTACTTTTTGCCGCACCTGCTTCCGAATGCTCTCAAAGTCTTGTTCATGTGTTACCGGCACCACTCCGCGCAATGAAGCCAAGTCGCGCAGCGGCTTTATAATAATATGATCCCGCCGACGCACAAATACGACTTGATCGTTGGCTTTGAGATCCATTGCAGTGCGAATTCGTGCCGGAATTATTATGTTGCCATTTTCTTCCACCACGGCAGTAAGCATTTATGCTCCTATCCAATGAAATCGTGACGCGAACTCGTTTTTAGGTTTCTCCCCGCATTAATTCTATTGGTATCCAACAGGAAAAGATACAATTCAATTTCCATCCATGCAAGCGTTTTCTTACAGTTGATTTGGTGTTGAGTAGCATGAGAACGAGGGGCTTACACATAAACATTCAAATTCCTCCTGGCCAATAACACAAAAAAATCTATTGCAAAGAAGAATTTTTTGCCTTTTATTTGCCTGCAAACACGTTGTAGCTATTTTGCAAGCCTCTGCAAGACTATCCAATTCTCGAATCATTAGCGACAGGTGACTCAGCCCGGAGCCGCATAATGCCTGAAGATCAGAGAAGCAAGAAGAGCCATCCCATACCGTTCACCGCCTTATTTCGCACCAAATCCCTTGACATCATTCTCGCCGACTCGGAAAAGCCTGAATACCAGCTCAAGCGAGCCTTGGGTCCGGTGCAATTGACTCTACTAGGAATCGGCGCTATTATCGGCGCCGGCATTTTTGCCACCATCGGCACGGCTGCTGCCGGCGATGTTTATCGCCTGGGTGCCGGCCCGGCGCTCATCCTTTCGTTCGTCATCACCGCGATAGTCTGCGGTTTTACCGCCCTTTGCTATGCCGAGTTTGCTTCCATGGTGCCCATTGCGGGCTCGGCTTACACCTATTCCTACGCCACGTTAGGAGAAATTGTCGCCTGGATCATCGGCTGGGACTTGATCATCGAATATGCTGTGGGGAACATCGCGGTCGCCATCAGTTGGGCCAACTATTTCAAGACCTTTTTGCGCGGCTTTGACATCATTGTTCCTGACTGGCTGTCCATGGACTACCGTACCGCCGCCAAGATCGTGGATGCTACCGGTGTACACACAGTCTTTCGCGACGCGCCGCACATTTTGGGCGTGCCGATCATCTTCAATCTGTTGGCAGTCGGCATCGTTGCGGTGATCTCGACCATTCTGGTATGGGGCATCCGCGAGAGCGCACGTTTCAATGCCATAATGGTCAGCATCAAAATTCTGGTGCTGAGTTTTTTCATTTTTGTCGGACTAAAATGGGTGCGTCCGGAAAACTGGACGCCGTTTGCTCCGAATGGCTGGGCGGGCATCAGCGCCGGAGCCGCCATCGTCTTTTTCGCTTATATCGGCTTTGATGCCGTTTCCACGGCTGCGGAGGAAGCCAAGAATCCACGCCGGAATTTGCCGATCGGCATTATCGCTTCCCTGATCATCTGCACCATCTTTTATGTGATTGTCTCTGCCGTCTTTACCGGGCTCATTTCGTACCCCGATTTGAGAACCAAACTGGCCACCGAGCAGGCGGAGCCGCTCACCATGGCTCTGGAACACGCCAGCCCCAACCTCGGCTGGGCCATTGGCATCGTCGCTTTTGGCTCAGTGATCGCCCATACTGCGGTCTTGTTGGTCTTTCAGCTTGGCCAACCGCGCATTTTATTTTCCATGGCCCGGGACGGACTATTGCCTGCCGCTTTCCGCAAGGTTCATCCGCGATTCCGTACGCCATACATTTCCACCATTGTTACCGGGATATTCGTGGCCACCTTTGCCGCCATTGCCAGTATTGACGAGATGGTGGATCTCACCAACATCGGTACCCTATTTGCCTTCATTTTGGTATGCTTTGGAATTATTGTTCTGCGTCGCAAAGATCCCCATCGGCCCCGTCCATTTCGCGTTCCCAGCGGCTGGATGTGGACGGCCATTTTATACGCGGGTTTTGCAGTGGGCATCTGGTTCTTTCCCTTGGCTTTGTCCATGAAGGCTGGCATTCTTTTCATTGCTGCGATTGTTTTTGCCCTTAGTAGGAATTATATCTTCCCCGTGCTTGGCATCCTTTCCTGCCTGTATTTGATCTATTATCTTCCGCCCACCTCTTGGCTACGGTTTGCCGCCTGGCTTAATTTTGGTTTCGTTATCTATGCGGGCTATGGAATTCTGCACAGTCGTTTAGCGGAAGAGAATTTCGAAACGGACATTGCCGGCAAAGACGCCCATTCTGCGCGAACGGCCGCATGGCTGGCTCTGATAGGCGCCGGACTTTTATTCATGACCCGTGGACTTGATCTATGGCTACTAGCCTATAAAAACCAAGGCGCACTATCCGGATGGGAACGCTTACAGGCGGCGGCGACAGAAATATGGAGCCCGAACGCCTGGCTACACGTGTCCTGGTTTCTGCTCATTCCGTTGGCGCTCAATACTTTTGTGCTGACTCCGATTGCCGTTAAACAGGCACTTCGGGCTCACCGCTTTGTGGAGGCGCAGCAACGGACAGGGATCTACCGAGGTTTGATCCTTGCCTTGGCCGTAGCGGTCACGAACCTTTCTTACTTGGCAGCAGTGATGATCCGTAGTTTTTGAGGTGGATGGAAACGTGAATGCGCAACCTGGGAGGTTTCTCGAAGGATGAACGGAGAGGTTTTCAATTCCGTTTGGTTTGTCGGGTCAATCTCCCGCAGGTTTCAAAAATAGTCGTTGAAGTGAGGGCACAAACGTGGGGAAATGGAAAAAGCAAGCATGAGAATGGAAAAATGCAAAGCCCTGATCAACTATTTGATAGTCAAAGGAAATGATAAAGCTGTCAGGCATTTCCATGGTGCTCGTAGCTGAATGGCCAATTGGCACTCTTCCTAAACAGTACCAGGGTTAGGCGCCCGTTTTTCTGGTCAAGCCAGCTTACCACACTTAACCTTTTTCTCACTACCGGACACTTTCCAAAAACCACTGAACTACACGGAGCGTCACGGA
>DYKH01000145.1 GCA_020722685.1 Caldithrix sp.
AAACCATCGAGGGCAAAACCGGCGGCATGGCAATGCTGGTGAGCGGCGCTTTGGGAGGCATGCTCACGCCTTTGGTCAGCGCCAATACTTTCGCAGAATCTGAGCGCTGCGGGTTCACCTTAGCCAGAGCCGTTTTAGGAGCGATAGCCGATGAACAGCCGGTGAATGACAACACTCTTTTGTCCCGCAGGAAAAAAATCTCACTTCAAGTAGCGAATCCCAAATTCGTCTGGTTGGCGCAGCAAAGGATCATTCATCGAGATTTCGCTGGGGAAAAGGTGGAAACCGAAGTCGGAGTACTTCAGATTGGGCAGATTATCGCTGTCACCATACCGGGAGAAGCTTTGCCCAGAGTCGGGTTTGCCATCAAGCCGGAATTGAAAACTGCATACCCGATGATCTTTGGGCTTGCCAATGATGAATTGGGCTATTTGATTCCGGAAGCGGACTGGCGACCGGAAGCTTATGAAGAATCCATGAGTCTCGGCCCAAAGGCGGCCGATAGCATCCGGCAGGAAATTATCAAACTGATGAAGGAGTAGGTGGCCTATGCAGATCAAAGAGCATCAGCGCGAGCCGTTGAAAAACGATTTGAGATTAGGCATCGTTCTCCTGGCCATAATCTCTCTGGTGTTCGGCGTTCGACTTGTCTCGCTGCCGCTCAGCGTCGGGATGACCATTGTGAGCTTTATGGCTTTCTTGGTGTTCGTGGGCGTCTACGTGTTGCAAGGCAATCCAACGCTGCTAAAGGTCATGCGTGATTTTGCTGAGAAAAAGCCTGCAGCTATTTGGATTTTGCCCACCGCGCTTTGGCTGACCTCTGCTCTGGTCGCTCTGCTGACCGGCAAATTCACCTTCAAAGTCGCGCTAATTGGATTGCCGTACTGTTTCCTGCCATTCTTGCTTTTTCTGCCGCTACGCCGGCAGCGCCCGGAACTGACTTGGTGGGATGCCTTGCTCGTCCTTTTCATTTGGTTTCCCATAGAATTTGGCTGGTTGCCCAAAGTGAACATCCCCCCGGTGCAAAGCGAGGTGGAAGCCTACCACCTCATCGGTTTGGCCATCGCCATTTTCATTTATTTCGTTTTGCGCAATCTGCCGGAGGTCGGTTTTACCTTTCGACTAAAGGACAAAGACTGGCGCACGGCTATCCAGAGCTTTGTCATTTTTATGCCGATTGCCTTGTTGATCGGGATGCCGACCGGCTTCATCGCCGTCTCCCGGCATCTTCCTTCCTTGAGCATGATGATCGCATCTATCGTGGGCATTGCCTTTTTCATCGCCATTCCGGAAGAGATTTTGTTTCGCGGGATCGTGCACAACTTAATCGAAAAGAAGCTCGCGACCAAGAAAAACGGCCTGATGCTGGCTTTGGTAATCTCTTCCGTGGTATTCGGTCTGGCGCACGGAAACAACCATAATCCGCCTTTCCTCAATATCGATTTGGGCCCGTTGGGCGTTTGGCATGCTCCCTGGGTGTACATTCTGCTTGCGACTTTGGCAGGCTTTGCCTACGGCTGGACGTTTATCAAAACGCGGAAGGTGACCGCCGCAGCGGTAGTGCATCTTTTGGTGGATTGGTTTTGGTCGGTCTTTTTCAGCGGATAAAATGGAGGGAAAAATGGATCTCGATCGCATATCGCCCAGATTGATTGGACGAAAAATCATCCTCGGCCCGATGAGAGAAGACCTGAACGATACCTATCGCCGCTGGCTGCACGACCCGGAGAATTGTCATTTTCTCATCGCCAGCCGGCTCATTACCCATGAAGGGGAAAACGAATGGTTCGCCCTGAATCGGCGCGAAGGCAACGTCCATTTTACCGTCTATGATAAGGAGACCGGCACGCCCATCGGCACCACCGGATTCATGCACCTGGACATGATTGCCCGCACCGCAGAATTTGGTATCATGATCGGCGAAAAGGACTACCAAAATCACGGCTATGGCACGGAGGGGACGGCTCTGACCGTGGACTATGGTTTCAATGTACTCAATTTCGCCAGCATCTTTTTGCGGGTGCATGCTTTTAACGAGCGCGCCATTCGTGTGTATGAAAAAGTTGGATTCAAGAAAATCGGCCTACGCCGGCGAGCCTACTTTTTCGGGGGCGAGTACCATGATGATGTGTTCATGGATATTTTGCCGGGGGAGTTTGAAGGCGGAGTTATCAAAGACTCGATTCGGCGAGTAGAGGATGGAAGATAGCCACTGTAATCCGGCAGCGAGGGAGCCCAAAGGAGCGACATTGCGCCAATTTACCTGTCATGAACTTTACGCAACGAATACTGGGAAGGATAAAAATGCTCAACAATAATTCCAAAAGCACGTCCGCTGTGGCATTGCTGCTAATAATTATTGGCACGTTGGCAGGATTTGTGTCTGGCCAAGAACAGACAAAGCCCGATCTCTGGCAGCCCATCCGTTTCTTAGTCGGCGAATGGCAGGGGACTGCCGAAGGACAGTCCGGCACAGGGACGGTGATTAGGAGCTATTCGTTCGTGCTCAAAGATCGCTTCGTGCACGAGAAAAATGGCATTATCCAGCGGACCGAGCTGCTGGAGCCGCAAGAGATCAAAGTGATAGAAATCGCTCCATGATTCCCAGCTATCCATTGCAAGGCGCGAGTCAAAATGGGAACTCCTGATTTGGGATAATCCCGCATTCCAACCGCAGTTATTGATAGAAGCCTTCGCGGTCACAAGTATCGCGAAGGCTTCTTAGTCAGCAATGTACAAAAAATTTCGATTTTTTTTAAAAAATCACTTGACATTTAAGAGAAATTTCGTTAGTCTATAGCGATTGTTATAAACCGGTTTAGCTGAACCGACATATCCTCTTTCCTTTTGCTGTACATCTACGCTATTTGTTCGTGAAATTCACCCAGGCGTGAAGCCAATATTTCGGCACCACGGAAAAACCAGTAGCGAACCCGCATAAGAGTAGGAACTTCCATGTCACCTGCCACAGCAGACAAAAAGCCTCGCTGGCATTCAGCTACCATCTCCGACGTAGCTGAGTTAGCCGGAGTTAGCAAAGCAACCGTATCAATCGTACTCAACAGCAAACCCAGCCCGATCAAAGTAAGCGAATCCACACGTCAGCGCATATTGAATGCGGCCAAAGAGTTGAGTTATTCCCCGAACCGTCTTGCCCGTGCGTTTTCCACCAGAAGGTCAAATGTACTCGGGGTCGTCACATCGTCCGCCCATTATCTTTTTGCCAGCGACTATTCAGCGCGGGTCCTTAAAGGAATCGCGCAGGCGGCCCATGAACACCACTACAATATCATGATCTTTGACGACGAGATCATCGCCATGGCGGGATCTTCCCAGTCCTACGTCAGCCTCATTTCCAGCCGTCACGTAGATGGTATCATCGTCATCAGTCCGGACAAGAAGAATCCCTCGATGGCGATCAGGGCCAAGGAGCTGAAAGATCGCGGCATGCCGTTTGTATTCGTTTGGCGCCGTCCCGAAGAAGTACAGGGTACCATCATCCGGGTCGACAACCTGCACGGAGTGAAAGCCGCCACCGAATATTTGCTTTCTCTCGGCCACAAAGATATCGCCGTCATTACCCATGGCAAAGAATCTCAAAGTAGTCAAGAGCGCCTGACAGCGTTTGAAAAGGTACTGCGCGACCACCAGCTTGTCTTGCGTACCGAGCTGATATTTCACGACGAATTTCACCCGGCCGATGACCACAATGTTGTTGACAAAATTATGTCGCTACCGCAACTGCCGACCGCCATTTTTGCCTTTTACGACCCCATTGCCATCAATGTGATCAATATTTTGGCCGATAAAGGCATTCGCATTCCCGAACAAATATCCGTCGTTGGATTCGGCGATCTATACACCGCCAATTATCCGCGCCCGATTTTGACCACCGTCAAAGAGCCGGTAGAGCAGATCGGCTACCGGGCGGTTTCGATTCTTGTCGATCATCTGGAACATCATGACAGTGTCTTACTGGATGAAGAAATCACCTTCGATCCAGTATTGGTTGTCAGGGCTTCATGCGGTCCTGCGCCCATGGCTACGAGTTAACCTTTTTCGTGGAAGAACCTAATCACACAACATGCAGATCACGGCGGCTGCTTTTGAGAAAGCAGCTTAGCTAAGAACCTTAAACATTTTGATGGTGAAATCATGGAGAGTAAAACTATTAGTAGCGTAACAAACAAGAGACCTGAGTTTTTTAAGAGGTGGTTTTATAAAGATCCCTCACTAAAAGTCAACTTTGAATATCTCTGGAATTCATTTTCATTGGTTGATTGACAATATTTCTTACTCCATCTATTCTTTTTGATTCTGTTTTAACCTTTTGGCAACGTGAATGCCAGCCCAAGCATTGAACTTCCTGGGCAGACCCTACACAATGTCGTTTTAATTTGGAGCTACTGGCCACATGTCAGTTGGGAAGGAGGAATTCAAAACGACGCTATTTGGCAGGAGAAGGGCGTCAATGACGACTGGAGTGAATATTATGGTGAAAATTATCAGGATTACATTGGCGCCGGGACGCCGGCACATCCCAATGGAAATCTAACGGCTGATTCGCTGCGGTTACAGATTTGGTGGGACGGTGATCAGGATGAAGCTCGGGGTCCGGGTGACGATGTCGGTGACCCGAATAGGAACAGTGGACATTCAGAACCCGATACAACCTTGGGGCGCTTTCTATCTCCGCAATATCCCGGCTTTGGTATTTTGTATGCCGACAAAAGCGTTAGTGACAAGAGCAATGATTTGAGTCAACCGTTTACGACCACCTGGGTCGCCTGGGAAGATAGGTACCCACTCACAACTGATCAGGCTCATGAGGTCTGGTATCGACTCCCTTCCGGTGGTTATCACAATCCAAGTCCTCAAGAGTCGGGAATGGCAAGCCCTTGGGAACGAGGTGTCATTTATGGATTCGTTTCCGTTGGGCCTTATGAGATGTCTTTCGACAGTGAGATAAATGTGGTATTGGTGGTGGCAGTAGGGAGCTTGTCTCGGGAAAAGTGCTCTGAATATGGCCGGGAATATCGTGCCGGACAATTGACGGATGCCCAGAAGAATGCCCTCATTGCCACCGGTAAAGATTCGCTGTTCAAGGCAGCGGGTCGGGCAACACGACGCTATTTTTTGAATCTTGAACAGGGACGCCATCCTTTTGATGTTCCGGATCCGCCGCCAGCACCGGACCTTACCGTTACCGCCGGACAAAACTCAATCTTAGTTTCCTGGAGCGATATATCGCAAGTACCAGATTTCGACACCGGAATTATCGACTTTGCCGGCTATCGTTTGTATAGAGCCTCCAATGATTCGACTGGACATCGACTAAACTTCCAGTTGATTTGGCAGGGGACCGCCCTTTCGTATGAAGATACTGATGTCCAAACAGGTGTTCCCTATTTTTATCTGGTTACTGCTTTCGATGACGGCACGCAAAATTGGGAACATGCTGGTGAATCGTTGGAATCGAGTAAGTTTGCTAATCGGACGACGGAAAAAACCCGCGTGGGTACAGACGACGTCTGTTGAAAAGGACAATCGCAATGTGCCAACGGTATTTGTGCTTGAGCAAAACTATCCAAATCCGTTCAATCCGGTGACGGAGATTCGCTTTGGAGTGCCAGAGGATGCAAGTGTGAAACTTAAAGTGTTCAATGTACTCGGTCAGAGGGTGAAAATATTGTTGCATGAGGATAAGAAGGCTGGGTATTATCGTGCCATGTGGAATGGTACGGATGAAATGAATAATGAACTCCCTAATGGCATTTATATCTATCAGCTTTCGGCAATCAATACGCATAATTCATCTGTGTTTGTGCAGTCGAGAAAGATGCTTTACGTGAAATGAGGGGGTTAAAAGGCAACCGATCACAGGGTGGGCAATCGCAAAATTACACTCCTTACGCAGAGCACGCCAAGCTCGCAGAGATTGTTCTTTTCTTTAACTATATCCGCACGGCCATTTGGGAGGGAGCCTTGCACGGCCAAGATGCCTTTACGATCTGGGAGGGGACACGCACCATGCAAGAGTTGTCGCATCAACACAGCATTATGACCCGGGCCGAGGCCACTGAAGCCGCTGGCCGCACCGCCCTGGATTTAAACCGACTGGCAGAACACCTGGTGGATTTTTCCAAGGCCGAAGCGAAGGGGGCGATCCTCTTTTCACGCACTTCAAAGTTGCTATCAGATAAATACCTGCAATCCTTGCAGCGCTTGTATGAAGTCGTGAATTTTTTGCAGGCACCTTTTCGCTTTATTAGTGAGGATCAAGTTGTTGCAGGAGGATAGCGACCCTACAAACTTCTACTCGTTCCTCAAGCTGATTACGTGCGTGATGATGCCTACAACGCCATTCTGCAGTACGCTGGCGAAGGAGGCTTTGTCTTTTGTCTAGACGAAAATTGTTTCCGATATAATCCTTATGGCAAGTCGGAGACCGGTCGCCTCTCACAGCTCAAAACCGTAGTGGAGTAAAACCATCCCCATCAGCTACGAAAAGTCGAGGAGCAATGGCAATCAAAGGTTGATATAGAAACCGAAGAATGGGCTGACAAGCGCGCAGCGGCTGAAATCCTCGATGTTCTTTTTGACGATTTGGGCATTGCACGGCAATTTAAAGTAAAAAGAACAGACGGCGGATTCGCTTGGGGGATTGAGTCCAAGACGTTCGCGCATCAAGGGACGCATATACTTTCTTTAGTGAATTGGCTAAAGAATCGCGTTGTGATTTCTGTTATCTCGGCAAGAGGCGACATTGTGAGTGCCAAAAACCTGATTGATGAAAAATCCATAGATATGAAAGAGCTCCACCTTAAGCCGATCGAATCCTTGCTGCTAAAAATTGAAACAAGGAAATCACCATGAACAAACTCGTGAAACTTTTGATTATTGTGGCAGGAATGGGCGTGATGCTGACCGTCGTCCAGAGCACGGCGGTGGACGTCACAAACTTGGAACGTGGCTTCCGCAACCCACCGTCGGAGGCGCGTCCGTGGGTCTATTGGTTTTGGCTCAACGGTAATATTACCAGAGAGGGCATCACTGCGGACTTGGAAGCTATGCAGCGCGTGGGCATCGGTGGCGTGCTTATCATGGAGGTGGATCAAGGCGCGCCGCAGGGTGCGGTGGCTTTTGCCGGGCCGGAGTGGCGAGAGCTATTCAAATATGTTTGTGCTGAAGCAAACCGGCTCGGCCTGGAGGTCAATATGAATAACGACGCCGGCTGGTGCGGCAGCGGCGGCCCGTGGATCACACCCGACTTGGCCATGCAGAGAATCGTTTTCACCGAAACCAACGCTGAAGGTCCGCTCCAGCTCGATGGTACGCTGCCTCGACCACAGACGGCGGTGGACTATTACCGAGACATTGCGGTGCTGGCTTTCCCCACACCGGTGGGCGACTACCGCGTGGATAATCTTCCCGGCAAGGCCGCCTTTGTTCCGCAGCATTTCGCCACCTCGTCGATCTGGCCATCGCTCCCGGCGGAACAAACCGTGGCCCGCGACCGGGTCGTCAACCTATCGGCGCTGATGGACAGCTCCGGCCACTTGGTTTGGAGTGTGCCGCCGGGGAAGTGGACGATACTTCGCCTTGGCCACACACCAACGGGCAAGGAGAATCACCCGGCGCCGGAGGCCGGGCGTGGGTTGGAATCTGACAAATTGAGCAAGGCGGCGACCGAGGCCATGTTTGCCGGCTTGATGGGCAAGCTCATCGCGGACGCGAAACCGTTCGCGGGCAAGACGCTGGTGGCGACGCATATAGACAGTTGGGAAACCGGTTCGCAGAACTGGACGCCCGAGTTTCGCCAAGAGTTTCGGCAACGTCGTGGCTACGATCCACTCCCGTTTCTGCCCGTGGTGACGGGACGCATCGTCGAGAGCGTCGAAGTCTCGGAGCGTTTCCTCTGGGACGTACGTCAGACCGTGTCCGATTTGCTCATCGATAACTACGCCGGCCATTTTCGCGAACTGCTAAACCGTCACGGCCTGCGGCTCTCCGTCGAGGCCTACGACGGCGCACCGTGTGATGAGATGACGTATGCCGGTCAGGCGGACGAACCGATGGCGGAATTCTGGTCGTGGGGCTTTCAGACTCCTTACAGTTGCACGGAAATGACCTCAGCCGGCCACGTGTATGGCAAGCGCATCATCGGCGCGGAAGCGTTCACCGCGACCGATGGGGAAAAATGGCTGCATCATCCGGCTTCCATCAAGGCGCTTGGTGATTGGGCATTTTGCGAAGGGATCAACCGCTTCGTCTTTCACCGCTATGCGCTGCAACCGTGGCGCGACTACGCCCCCGGCATGTCCATGGGACCGTGGGGACTGCACTATGAGCGGACGCAGACCTGGTGGGAGCAATCCAGCGCCTGGCACGAGTACCTCGCCCGCTGCCAGTTCCTGCTACGTCAGGGGCTGTTTGTGGCCGACATTTGCTATCTACAACCGGAAGGCTCACCGCGCCGCTTCTCGCCCACGCTGCCCAATTACACCGGCAACATGCCCGAGCGGCCCCGCTACAACTTTGACGGCTGCACGCCGGAGGTCGTGATCACGCGCATGCAGGTCAAGGATGGCCGACTCGTTCTGCCCGATGGCATGAGCTATCGCCTATTGGTGCTGCCGCAAGTGGAAACCATGACCCCGCAACTGTTGCGCAAGATTAAGGAACTGGTTGAGGCTGGGGCAACGGTCCTGGGGCCGCCGCCGGTCAAGTCACCGAGCCTGGCAAATTATCCGCAATGTGACGCGGAGGTGCAGCAACTGGCCAGCGAGCTTTGGGGTCAGTTAAAAGTCCCAGCTTCAGGCGGCTCGGTGAGGCTGCCGCTTGCAGGCAAAACTCCTACCGAAGAGCGTCGCCTTGGCAAAGGTCGCCTCATTTGGAGCGAGACTTTCAAATCGCCGCACCTCAAGGCTGAGGAGCAAAGTCCATTGAAGCGGGCCAAATGGATTTGGCACCGCGAAGGCAATCCGGCTGTGGCCGCGCCGCCGGGCAAACGCTTCTTCCGCCGTCTTCTGGTCCTGGACCAGCAACGGGAGATTCTCTCCGCGCGCATGATCCTCACCGCGGACAACAGCTTTGAGCTGTGGGTGAATGGGCAGCCAGCCGGCTCAGGGGCGAATTACAACCGGACTTTCAAGCTGGATGTCGCGCGCTGGCTCAAACCGGGCACGAACCTGCTCGCCGTGGCTGCCAAGAATGCACACGACTATCCGAACCCCGCCGGTTGGATCGGCACGCTGACCATCCATTTTCGCGACGGCGACTCGCTGGAAGTGAACACCGACGGCCAATGGGAAAGCACGGTGAGCGTCCCAGAGCAGTGGCGGATTGAGGCGGATTCGGCCGGTTGGGGTGCTGCAATGGAACTGGGGCCGCTGGGAACGACGCCGTTTCCGGTGCCGGACATCCTCGCCAAAACTCCGGTCTATGTGTTCCCAAAGTTCGATGCCGTCACGAACGCACTTGCGCGGTTGGGCGTGCCGCCCGATTTTGAGGCGGATTCCGCCTTCAGATACATCCACAGACGGGCTGAGGAGGTGGACATCTACTTCGTCTCCAATCGCACCAACGACTGGCATGGCGCCAAATGCGCGTTTCGCGTGCGCGGCAAAGTGCCGGAGCTGTGGAATCCGCTCACCGGCGAAATCCGGCGGCAGGTGATTTACGAAGAGCGCGAGGATCGGACGTTTCTGCCGCTGTGGCTTGAGCCGGCCGGCTCGGTGTTCGTTGTATTTCGTGCGGTGGAAAGCAACCGTGAGCACGCCAACCCCATTGTGGCGGTCGAGCGCAACGGCGAGAGCATGCTGCCGGACGCAAGGGAAGGTTTGACCGAACCGCCATCCTTCGAGTTGATCGCGGGCAGTGGTCAGGAAATGATTTTACGGGCGTGGCAGCCGGGGCAATACACCTTGAAGGCAGCGGATAGGGTTCAGTCCGTTGATGTGGCGGCGCTGCCTCCCCCGGTTGAAATCGCCGGTCCATGGCAAGTTCACTTCGAGCCGAACCGCGGCGCACCGGCGAACCTTACGTTCGACAAGTTGATTTCATGGAGCGAACACAGCGAGACGGATGTGCGATATTTTTCCGGCGCGGCAACCTACCGCACTACGTTTGTGGCAAATCCAAAGTCCGAACTCCGCAATCCGAAATGGTATCTGGACCTCGGACGGGTTGCAGTGATCGCCGAAGTGAAACTGAACGGCAAGGAACTGGGCATCCTGTGGAAATCGCCGTTTCGCGTCGAGGTAACCGACGCCTTGAAGCAGGGCGACAACGTGCTGGAAGTGAAAGTGGTGAATCTATGGGTCAACCGCCAGATTGGCGACGAGCAGTTGCCCGAAGACAGCGACCGCAATCCGAATGGCACCCTCAAGTCCTGGCCGCAATGGCTGCAGGAAGGCAAACCCAGTCCAACCGGACGCTACACCTTTACCAGTTGGCGGCTGTGGAAGAAGGACGACCGCCTCGTGGAGTCCGGCTTGCTGGGGCCGGTGACATTGCTGGCGGCCAAAGAGAGCCTGCTAAAGTAGGGTCAAACCTCAAAGGTCTCTAAGACCTCTGAGGTTTACAAGTAAATTAGGAAACTGTAGATTGGCAAAATCGAAAACTAAAGCCGTAGGAGATGTCTCCAGACATCGAGCATTAATGCATATTCTGATCGAACTCGGAGAGTTCTCCTACATATTATAGTGAGAGAAAATTTGCCAAAGTGCAGTTAGGAAAGCTTTAATGAATAAATCACCAAAAGAGGCGCTGACAATAATTTGCCTGGTTGCGATTTTAGTTTTGGGTACAAGTTTACCCATTGCCGTCCTTTTCCAAGACCGCGACTTCCCCTTTGGAATGTGCATCAACTTGGGCAGTGCTGCGGCAACCACAAAGCCCGCCAAGGAGCTACAGGATGGCCAGGTGACTAACGAGCGCCTGCCTACGTCTGAGACCACCCACGCGCTGTCGCCAGAACAAATCCGCGAGCGGCTGGGCAAGCTGCGCGAACAGGCCGTGACGCTCACCAACCTCATCGACCAGGCAAAAGCAAAGCAGCTCGACCCAGCCTATCCGCTGGTGTCCGTCACGGTGCTGGACAATTTTGTGGATTACGCCCTCGAAGACCTGGACCACCAGGAGACGCAACGCGCCGGCGAGCAGCTCGTCGCCATGGAGCAGATGGCACAACGAGTGGACGAGCGGCTGCGCTCGGCCCTCGCGGGTGAAATCAAGCTGCCGGTTGTGCCGCGTTATGTCACCAGCCCCATCACGATTTCCGGGCCATCATTTCTGGCGCAAACGACGTTCGCGGCTGAGCGGGGCGGTTTCGGGCGGCTCAAGCCAGACCGCGCTGTCCGCCCGGTTTTCTTCATCGGGTACGGCCATTTCGGCAGCGTCCGCCGCGACGTGGAGAAATTCCCCGCTTATGGGATCAATATCATCCAGGTCGAGTTTGGCCCCAGCAGTGTCTTCCCGCGGCCAGGCGAAACGTCGGACGCGGCTATTCGTGAGACGCTGGCATTGCTCGACCGCGCCGCCAAGGCGAACGTGGCGGTCAACCTGCTGATCAGCCCGCATTACTTCCCCACCTGGATGCTGGAGAAGTATCCGCACCTGATCGTCAAGCGCCGCGGCTTCTTGGGCTATTCGCTGCACGCGCCGGAGAGCCGCGAGCTTCTCCAGCGGTTCATCGAGATCATCATCCCGCCGCTGAAAGACCATCCGGCGCTGCACAGCATTTGCCTGAGCAACGAGCCCATCAACGTCGAAGGCCCTGAGTCGCGCTACGCCAACGCCGACTGGCAGGCCTGGCTCCAGCGCCGTCACCGCACCATCGCGGAGCTCAACAACAAATGGGGGACGAGCTACCCGACATTCGAGGACGTGCCTCGTCCCGACCCTTTCCAACTACTGCCAGCGGAGCCGCGCTCTTACGAGTTTGTCCTATTCAACCAGGAATTCTTCGCGGGCTGGCACAAAGCGATGGCCGACGCCATCCATCGCCTGGCCCCCGACCTTCCCGTGCATGCGAAGGCGATGGGCTGGACCTTCTTCGACGAGAACGAGCAGCGCTTCGGCGTGAACGCGGACCTTTTCGCCGAGTTCAGCCAAATCCACGGCAATGACTCGGCCAACTACTACAGCTTCGGCCTGGGCGACTGGGCGCAAGGCTGGCCGGTGAACGCCCGCGGCCACGAGTGGAAAGCCGAGTCGGGCAAGACGCTTGGCCGCATCGAAGGCTGGCTGTCGGACGCCAAGATGCTTGATTTGCAGCGTTCGATCAAGGACGCACCGGTGTTCAACAGCGAAAACCATCTCATTCGCGACCGTGAGAGCTGGCCCATTCCGCCGGAGCACGTGAGCGCGGCACTGTGGCAATCGGCGGTGCACGGTTTGAGCGCGACGACCATCTGGGTGTGGGAGCGGACCTTTGATGCCAAGAGCGACTTTGCCGGCAGCATCATGCACCGGCCGGCGTGTGCCGAAGCCGTGGGGCACATTGCCCTCGATCTGCTGCGGCTCAGTGAGCAAGTCACTACGCTGCAACGCCTCAAACCGCAGGTCACACTGCTCCACTCCACCGCGTCGCTCGTGTATGATCTCAAGGACCATAGCCAATGTCTGGACAAGCTTTACGAGGCGCTCAGCTTCACCGGCTTGAAGATCGGCTTTGTGACCGAGCGGCAACTGCTGGCGGGCATAGTTCCCGAAACGCCCGTGCTGCTCGTGCCCAACGCGCGCCATCTATCGAACGACGCCGTT
>DYKH01000569.1 GCA_020722685.1 Caldithrix sp.
TAAAAGATGAATAAACCTACCTAAAGACCCAAGCCGCAAAAATTGATATAAAGAACAGACTGAAAGAAGCAATAATTTGTGAATAATCAGAGGTTCCTGCAAAACTCCCGGCTGTTCAATTTTGTCATTCTGAGCGCAGCGAAGAATCTCTTATTTCTACCCAACATGAGCGATTTATTACTTGCGCGTCATGCTCTAATAGGATAATATATTGATATTATTGGGCATATTATTATCTCAATTTTGCTCAGCCAAACCCAATGGGTGGGAGGTTGTCACAAGCGCTTCTATGGCTGTTAGAAATGAAAAAGGCCACGTTATCGATAGAGTTGAAACAACCTCTGACACTTTGACCTCCAGGGGCGGGCTGACCCTGTTTGTCCGATATCTCCGAAACATCGCCATCTATCCGGTGCTGGAACGCCTTTTCGGCTCCATCCGCAAAAGCGCCAAGGGCCAGCCGGTGTCCGAGATCTTCAAGCAGGTATTTTGCTTCTTGTGGGATGGCACCAGCCGTCACCTGGTTTACTTCGATGCCCTGAAAGAGGATGAGGGATACGCGGCCGCCATTGAGACGGCTCCAGAACGGCTGCTCTCTTCCCATGCAGTCAAAAGGTTTTATGGCGCCTTCTCCTGGTATCGCATCTGGTTGTTTCGCACCTTGCTGAAGCATTTGTTCTTGTGGCGACTTAAAATTCGGAAGCCCAAGGTGGTGGTCCTGGGAATGGACACCATGGTGATGGATAACAATGAGGCCCAAAAGCGCCATGGGGTGGAGCCGACGTATAAAAAGGTGAAGGGCTTTCAACCCCTGCAGTTGACCTGGGAAGGCCTGATTATCGACGCCGTGTTCCGGGGCGGCAGCAAACACAGCAACGATGGGGACACCGCCCTCAAAATGGTCACCCATATCGTCAAGTTCATCCGCAAGCACTACGGAGAGGAAGTGCCCATCATCATCCGGTTGGACGCCGGCTTTTTTGACCAGGAGCTGTTTCAGGGCTTTGAAGAGTTGCAGATCGGGTATATCTGTGGGGGCCGCGTCTATGAAGAACTGCAGACCTTGGCGGAGAACGCGGAGTCCGGCCAGTGGCGGCAGTATCGGAACCAGCAGCAGGTCTGGGATTATCTGGAACTGGGTGACCGCCGGGGAAGTTGGAAAACCTTTCGCCGGGCCGTGCTTTGCCGGCCGGTGACCGAAAACCGGCAACGACTGCTTTCTTATGTGCGGCCGCTGTCCATCTTCTATACCAACCTGGGAATGGGGCAGGCCATTGATCAACGCCTGACCGCGGTGGGACAGAAGCATTATTGGGAGGCCGAGGGCCTCATTGCCTGCTACCATGGCCGCGGGGCGGATGAACTGGTGCATCGCGGTCTGAAGGACTTTGGCTTTGAGGAACTGCCGTTTTTGCGGTTTGCGCCCAATGCGGCCCTTTATTACACCATGCTGGTGGCCTTTTTTCTCTTTGAGTGCTTCAAGAAGGATGTCAGCGGGGACGTGATTCCGGTGGAGGCCTATGCCACCACCCTGCGGCGCCGGCTCATTGACGTGGCGGCCAAGGTTGTCCGGCATGCCGGCCAGATCATCCTCAAGGTGGCCGTGGCCGCCATGGAGCAGCTCCACTTTGCCGCCTTGTGGGCCCGGAGCGGTGCGCCACCTAAGTTTGCCTGGGCCTAAGGGCCTTGGAGATTTAAGCAAATCGGGCATTATCTTCCGGTGTCCGGGTTTCATGGTAAAAGCCAAGGCTGAAGTATGCGTTGCTCAAGGGTAATTCTGGCTTATTCATCCCTGGTGCCACTCTTTTGAGCGTTTCTTAACCTCAGAAGGACATTTTCGGAGGGTCTTCACTCCAAAAATGATCTTGCTGAATTCATGAAAGTGTTGATTTTTTA
>DYKH01000570.1 GCA_020722685.1 Caldithrix sp.
GCTTATGTGGAAGTCTACCGAGGTGGCTTGGTGATTGATCAGGCTCTCTTGGAAGAAGTGAAGGCTGATTTCGAGCAGCACGGAATTGAAGTGGCCGGCGGCATAGCCACCGTCCCCGGGGATCATTTCGGCGTGAGACAAGAAGGCCGCTTGGGCTGGTTCAATTGGCAGAATCCCAAGACGCAGCAGGACTTGTTGCGGGTCATGCAAATGGTGCCCAAAGTCTATGACGAGTTTATCGTGGATGACTTTCTCTGCACCGCCGATACCAGTCTGGAATCGAAACAAGCCAAGGGTGAGCAGAGTTGGTCGCAGTATCGTCGCGACCTGCTGACCCGCCTGTCCAAAGAGCTTTTCATTGATCCGATCAAAGCCGCAAATCCAAAAGCCACCGTGATTATTAAGTATCCGCAATGGTACGACCGCTTTCATCTGTTCGGTTACGACGTTGCCCGCGAGCCGCAACTGTTCGACAAGATATGGGTTGGCACGGAGACGCGCGGGGCAAAAACTCAGCGCTACGGATTCGTACAGCCTTATGAGGGCTTTGTGAACTTTCGTTGGCTCAGCTCCATAGCCGGCGAAAAGACCGGCGGCGCCTGGTTCGATCACGGCGATTGCAAGGCGGACGACTTTATCGAACAGGCATACCAGAGCGTGCTGGCCGGCGCCAAGGAGATCATACTTTTCAGCTATGGTGACTTGGTAGAAGGACACGGAGGGCACCATTTGCTGCGCCGGCAATTCGGCCAATTGGCGGACTTGGCGAAGGAAGTGCACCAGCATCCGGTTACGGGCGCCTTTGGCTATAAGCCCCCGCACAGCGACGCCGGCGGCGATCTCTACATCATGGACTTTATCGGTATGCTGGGAATACCCTTGGTGCCGGTTTCGCAATTTCCAAGCGACGCCAAGGTGCTCTTTGTGCCGACCCAGGCTGCGGCTGACGAGAACATTGTCAACAAAATCGACACGGCCGTCCAATCCGGCAAAACCATCATCTTGACCGCAGGGCTATTGACGCAGATTCCTAATCCGGAAAAGCTGCTTTTCTATGCTGGAGTGTTGCAGCCCGTTCGCAAGACCGGACTCAGGGCGGAACAGGTGATGAATGAAGGAATGTTGGCTGCCGTACCCCATGGCTTAGACCTGGAAGCCGAGATCTCCCTAACGACGGCCAAGGCGCTGCTGCAGGCAAAGGTGGGAAATCGAACGGTGCCATTCTTCACGGTGAATCAGGTCGGCGCCAGCCAAGTGTACGTGCTCAACAATCACACTTTTTCCCAACAGGACTTTGATGCCGTAGGCGAAGTCCTCCTTGCTCCGCGGGCGTTGGGTCTGCTCGACCTTCCCCGCCAATGGGCCAACACCTTGCGCAACGCCTTCAACGCACCTTTGGGCATCACGCTGGATGCTCCCACTCGCGTCGCCTTTCAGCCGTTGGGCGATGCCGGTTGGGTCGTTCACAATTATAATGATGAGCCGGTGTGGGTGAGTTTTTCCCTTACTTCTGGCTTCGAAAAAGAAATCGTTGAGGGTTTCAGCAGCAAGTCGTTTGGCCGGAAGGACAAGCTTGCGTTCGACATGCAGCCCAGGTCGCGGATTTGGTTAAGGTATTAGAGCGGACACTAGAGCAACGTTGTGCAAGTCAGATTAGAGTATCCCCCCGGTGAACTACACCTTGCATTTGAGATTTTATGTTCTTTGAAAATTAGAGAGCCTTCCAGTTGCAGGGCAGGAGTTGATCGAGATCTTTGAAGGGATGGTTGGCAATGCGAGTCAGGATATCCCGTAAATAGGCAAACGGCTCGACCTGGCACAGCTTGGCGTTGGCAACCAGGGTGTAAATCGCCGCTGCCCGTACCGCTGCCTGATGGGAACCGGCAAAGAGATAG
>DYKH01000571.1 GCA_020722685.1 Caldithrix sp.
GATTTATTCCAGGCTTTACTCCCTTAGCAAGGTCAGGAAGATTTAGTGTTATAAGTAGATAGTAAATAAAGCGGAGATCATATTTTTGACGATTGAATTCTGCATAATATGTGACATCCAGAGGCCAAAACCTATCTTCTGTAAGCGTGATCTCTCCCGCTGAACCCTTCCTGCCAACTACTATGCTTGGTGTATCGCACAAACTTTTATCAGTGCGCGCTTTTTCGCCATTTGCACCATAAGCAGGATATTTACCGTTCGGATTTCTATCAGATTTGTCCAGCGGTTTACCATACTCAAGACGCAGAACTTCCCCAAGCGGTTTAACCTCCCACCCCTCCCTCACAACAGCCCCCGAATAGCCGCTAGCACCTCAGCACTCTCGGCATCCAGTGCAGCAATCTCATCCAGAATCTCTTCCGGGCTGCGCAGCACCTTCTCATCACCGCCATTGGGATTCTTGGCCGACAGGTCATAGGTATGGGTGTCGATGCCGGACACGTCCACCGTCCAGGATTGTGGCGAGTCGGCCTTGGTCTTCTGCAGTGCGACAAACTCCGCCAGATCGTTGTCATTGAGGGGGTTCGTCTTCCCCATGTTCCGTCCGGGGTTGAGCTGGTAGTACCAGACCTTGCGGGTCGGCACGCCCTTGTCAAAGAACAGCACCACGGTTTTTACTCCCGCCCCCTGAAAAGTCCCGCCCGGCAGATCCAGTACCGTATGCAGGTTACAATCTTCCAGCAGCAGTTTGCGCAGACTGACCGAGGCATTGTCTGTATTGCTCAGGAAAGTGTTTTTAATGACTACACCGGCCCGACCACCCGCTTTCAGCATGCGGATAAAGTGCTGCAGAAATAGAAAGGCCGTCTCGCCGGTCTTGATGGGGAAGTTCTGCTGAACCTCCTTGCGCTCTTTACCGCCGAAGGGTGGATTCGCCAGCACCACATCTACCCGGTCTTTCGGCTGGATATCCATGAGATTCTCGGCCAGGGTGTTGGTATGGACGATATTCGGTGCATCGATGCCATGTAGAATCATGTTCATGATGGCGATGACGTAGGCCAGGCTCTTTTTTTCTTTGCCGTAGAAGGTACGCTCCTGCAGCGTCTGCATGTCGCCGGTGGTCAGTCCTGGCTGGGCCTTGAGGTAATCGAAGGCTTCACAGAGAAAGCCCGCAGAGCCCACGGCGCCGTCGTAAATCTTCTCGCCGACCTTGGGCGCCACCACCTGCACAATCGCCCGAATCAGAGGGCGGGGTGTGTAATATTCGCCGCCGTTACGACCGGCATTCCCCATGTTCTTGATCTTGGCTTCATACAGGTGGGAGAGCTCATGCTTCTCCGTCTGGGACCGGAAGCGCAGACCATCAATGATCTCCACGATCTCCCGCAGGTTGTAGCCACTTTGAATCTTGTTTTTGATTTCACTGAAGATTTCACCGATTTTGTACTCGATGGTGTTGGAGCCAGTGGCACGGCGCTTGAAGCCTGACAGATATGGAAACAGCCGGATATTCACAAAATCCCGGAGGTCGTCCCCGGACATGGCCTTGTGGTGGTCCATCCTGCCATCTGCCGTTTTGGGCGCCGCCCAATGTTCCCAGCGGAAGGCATCCTCCAGAATGAAGGTGTAGGGACGGCCTTCCAACTCCGCCTCCATGACCCGATCCTGCTCCAAGGCATCTAGCAGTTTGTCGGACTTTCGGTTTTGAAGAAACGTAACACATTGATTACTATACGTCTAAATAACATTTCAGAAAAAGGCTGATGCAATAGAATCAGTTGGTTACGCGAATAATCCGACAGCCTGCTAGGTATTTTTAAGAACAGCATCCAAGGGGCCTGCTCGAACATGCGTGTCTCTTGCGGTCAGTGGTTGTTATGTATGTGACCTG
>DYKH01000146.1:0-10861 GCA_020722685.1 Caldithrix sp.
GGAATGCTTTTGGCCTTTCTTCGCCAATAGGTACGCATTTGCCGGATGAACCTTACTGGAATAGGGAATGAATAAGACAAACAGGGTTATTTCACTTGGCGGCATTGCATGATATTTGTCTACCCTGTGATCGATTGCGCTTTTTTCCTTTGTGAGGTCTTTGTTAGAAAAACGACTGCTCAGCCGTTTACATCAGTTGATAGTTACCAAAATCCAAATCGCCGCAAAGGCGTTGCCGCAAAGCTGTTTTTCCTCTCACTTGTGCGGCGGCAGTCAAATGGATCAAACGAGTTTCGATAACAAAAAGAACAATTCAGATGCGGAGCGAACCATGAAGGTGAAATTGACATTCATTTGCCTAACCATGCTTTTAGTTCAGATTCACTGCAATTCGCAACAGAAAACAGGAACGGCATTCTATGTCTCCTTAGCCGGCAACGATTCTTGGTCCGGCAGGCTGCCAGCGTCGAACAAAGCCCAAACCGACGGGCCTTTTGCTTCTCTGCAACGCGCGCAGATCGCTGTTAGGGAGTTTAAGCAAAATGGGCCTCTACCCAAAGGCGGTATCACTGTATTCTTGCGTCAGGGCGACTATTCCCTGAGCAAGACTCTCAGGCTGACGGCTGAGGATTCCGGCGCTAAGGACGCTCCCATCATTTGGCGGGCCTTGGCCGAGGAAAAGGTGTCGTTTTCCGGCAGCAAGGCTTTGACTGATTTCGCATCGATAAAAGATAGCTCCTTGCTTCAACGAATTGACAAGGCGCTCCGGGACAAGATTCACCAAATCGACCTTAAAGCAAACGGGATTGTCGAGTATGGCGAAATCACCCCGCGCGGCGGACCGGGAATGGAATTGTTCTGGAAGAATCAGCGCATGACCCTTGCCCGCTATCCCAATGCAGGCTGGCTGCGAATTGCCGACGTGCCGCAATCCGGTGCCAAGCTTTTCAACCTGGGACTGGAGCGCGAGAAGCGTTTTGACGGAGTCCCAGTCGGCAGGCATTACGGGCGCATTTCCTTCAGCGAGGATCGGCCCAAGCATTGGTCGCCGGAAAACGAAATCTATCTTCACGGCTATTGGACTTGGGATTGGAGCGACTCGTACCAAAGGGTCCGATCCATCGATGCCGGACGGGGCGAGATCACCATTGCGGAGCCGCATCATCATTACGGCTACACCAAGAATCAGCGCTATTATTTCCTCAATGTCTTGGAGGAGCTGGATCAGCCGGGCGAGTGGGTGCTGGATCGTAAGAAGGGAATTCTCTATTTCTGGCCGCCAACCGCAATTGCCGACGGACAGGCTTTCGTCTCGGTTCTTGATGAGCCGCTGATCTCACTGGACAATTGCGAATATGTCACTATTCAAGGCATCAAGTTTCAGTATTCCCGCGGCAGTGGAATCGCGCTCCGCGGCGGCAAGCACAATCTCGTCGCCGGCTGCGCTTTCTCCTATCTGGGCAAGGATGCAGTGATCATCGACGGCGGACAACACAATGGCGTTAGCGGATGCGACATCTTCGATGTGGCCATGGGCGGCATTATTCTCAAAGGCGGGGATCGGAAAACGCTGACGCCGGCGCACAACTTTGCCACCAACAACCACATTCATCATTTCAGTCAATGGGTGCGCACGTCGCAACTCGCGGTCAATATTTCCGGGGTAGGAAATCGCATCGCCAATAACCTGATTCACGACGCGCCGCACGAGGGCATCTATCTGAGCGGCAACGAGCACCTCGTCGAGTACAATGAAATCCATTCCATCACCCAGGAGACCGGCGACGCCGGCGCCATTCATACCGGCAGGGATTGGACTTGGCGTGGGAATGTCATTCGTTACAATTATATTCACGATCTTCAGGGTCCCGGCCTGCACGGCGTTATGGGCATTTACCTGGATGATTGGGCCAGCGGTTTTACGGTATTCGGCAATGTCCTCTTCAAGGCAGGACGCGCCACGCTCATCGGCGGCGGGCGAGACAACGTGGTTGAGAACAATGTTTACATCCAATGCAGCCCTTCGCTGCATGTGGATGCTCGCGGCTTGAGCTGGGCCGGCTACTACTTTGATGGAACGCTCACCACCTTGGAAGATCGAATGAAGGAGGTAGATTACAGCCAACCCCCATACAGCGAAAAGTATCCCCAGCTATTAAAGCTGTACGAGGATGAACCGGCGGTTCCCAAAAACAACAAGATCGTTCGTAACGTCTCTTACGGCGGGCGCTGGATCGATGTCTATGACTATTGGGCGTTTGATTTTTCCCTGGTGACCATGAAGGACAATCTCATAGCCGATCCGGAGTTGTGCCGACGACGGCTGCCCGGCCAATCAGGATGGGATCCGTACTATCTAAACATCGACCTCAAAGAGGGGTATGAAACATACCGCTTCGGCGACCCGAAAATCATGGCGGAATTCAAAGACAACCAGATCATCGATGGCGACCCTGGTTTTGTTGACCTCAGCAAAGGCAACTTTTTGCTAAAGAAAGACTCACCGGCCTTCAAATTGGGTTTCCGGCAAATTCCCGTGGAGAAGATCGGGTTGTACAAAGATGATCATCGGAAACAACTTGCCAAGCGAGGTCGATGAAAAACTGCTTCTCTGAGCCCCGTTGTTATTTGAGTAACTCAAAGCCGGAAAGGCCTATCAAACCGCCAATGAACGCTAATGTACGCAAATGGCAATTCGCGTCTATTCGCGTTCATTCGCGGTTTGAGATTCTTTAGGGAGAACGCATTGCCTTTACCCATCCATGCCCAAGAACGGCTCATTTCATCTCCGGCTTGGGACACATCTCGAAGCGTAGCCTCCCACCCTTTGCGATCTCGTTATGTCGCAGATAGGTTCGGTCCAGAAGCGCATCGTTGAGCCATGCCTTCCGCCAATAGATGTTCTGCGGCGAGTAGTTGTCGGCCGTGATGGTGAGAAAATTCTCACCAATTCGGACCCTTGCCTCTTTGAAAAGCGGCGCGCCCAATTGATAGCGATCCATGCCCGCTACCGGATAAAATCCCAGGGCGCTGAAGACATACCAAGCGGAAAGGGTGCCGCCGTCGTCGTTGCCGTCGAGTCCGTTGAAGCTGTCGCCGTACTTGTGATCGAGAATCCAGCGCACCCATTTTTGCGTCAAGTCCGGACGACCGGCGGAGTTGAAAAGATAAGCTGCATGCAAATCCGGTTGATTGCCATGCCAGTAGTAGGGTCCGGGATTCCAGGCTCCCATTTTTGCTTCAGACTTGGCAAAGAATGCCTCCAGCTCACTCACGAAATACTGGCGATTCTTGAACAGGGGAATGAGACCTTCGGGATCGTAGAATGGTCCCCAGCGCCACTGCAAAGCGCTGCCTTCCACATAGTCGTTCGTATATTTGCCGTCCTGATCGAAATACGTCAGCAGCAGCGGCTTGAACGGTTCGACAAACGTTCCGCTGGTATCCCTTGGCTGAAAATACTGTGTCTCGGGATTCCACAAATTCTTATAGTAGCCGGCATGTTTTGCAAACAGAGCTGCATCGGCGTCATGACCGATCTCATTTGCCAGTTGCGCGATGGCGTGATCGGCCCAAGCAAATTCAATCGTACGCGAGACCGCTTCTTCCATCAGCTCGGCTGGACAGTAGCAAAATTTGAGGTAATGTTCCACTCCTTCCCGTCCTGAAAACCGACCTCGCTTGGGCGTCGGTTCCAAGGCCGTCCTGCACATGGCTTGGTAGGCCGTCTCCACGTCGAAATCGCGGATACCTTTGAGATACGAATCCGCGATCACCATGTCCGCCGGTGTGCCCAGCATCGAGTTGGTGTAGCCATTTCCCGAGGGCCAGCGCGGCAGCCAGCCGCCTTGCTTGCACATTTCCACCAAAGAAACCAGCATATCGCGTTGATCATTCGGCGCAATCAAAGTATAAAGTGGATGCACGGTGCGAAAAGTGTCCCACAGCGACATATCGGTGAAATAGCGAAAGCCATCGGCCCTGTGCACCTGTTTGTCAAATCCGAGATAGTCACCGTTCACATCATTGAACAGGGTAGGCATGAGAAAGGAATGATACAGAGCCGAATAAAAAATGGTCTTTTGCTTCTCGCTCCCTCCTTCGATTTGAATGAGCGACAGTTGCTTCTCCCAAGCGGCTTTTGCTTGCAGTAACACCTCTGCGAAGCCGCTCCCTCCTGTTTCAACTTTAAGATTGGCGCGGGCATTGGCAATACTCACGTAGGAAATCGCCAGCTTTAGTTCGATGACTTGCCGGCCGCCTTGTGATGCAAAGCCGAGATCGACACCGAGGTCATCGCTTTCAGCAGTCAATTGGCCGGGACTTGCCACTCCGTCGCTCCAAATTGAAGACGAATGGAAAGCCCTGTCGAAGCGTGCGACGAAATAGACGGTAATGCCGCCATAGCGCCCGGAGAAGGTACCGAAGGTTTTCGCCGACCCTTCTATCTCATGAGCTGCCGGCAAAAGGCGAAGCTTCCCTTCTCTGCTTCTCCCCTTTCCCAAGGCATGGGTGATCTTGATGAAGATGTGCGGGGTTTTACTTTTGGCAAATGTGTATCGATGCACGCCGACTCGCTGCGTGGCGGTTAGCTCGGCGAGGATGCGAGGTTCTGACAATCGAACCGCGTAATAGCCGGGAAAAGCAATTTCGTTCGTGTGGGAAAAGTGCACTGATGGGCTTTGTCGTTCCTCATTCTTGGAAAGCGCAGCATTCAAAGGAAAAACCAAAAAATGTCCGCCATCGGTGGCACCGGTGCCGCTCAATCGCGTGTGGCTAAAGCCGATAATCTTGTTGTCACCGTAATAATAGCCGCTGGTGTTCAACGCCTTTTTGTTAATGAGAATGGAAGCTGTTTCCGGGCTCAGGCGAACCATGCCAAAAGGCAGGGTCGCTCCGGGAAAATTGTGGCCACAAACCCAGGGATAGCCGCCGCTGCCGACAAACGGATTGACCCATCGGCCAAGTTTGCCGGGCTGAACCGCGACCTTTAGACTTCCCGGCATGGCGTGGACGACGCGGTAGTAGTAAATCCCAATAGCAGAAAGGAAAAGTATGACGAGAAGCAACGGGATGCCGATAAGGCATGTAGTGATTTTCAGCAATCGTTTCAAGGCAAAGACCATTTCATGTTAAGTTATTCACTCTAATTTGGCGGGACGGGAACAGACTTGACTAATCTGATTCCGACCAAGATTAACAACCCCCAAACATGGATGAAAAAACAGTGCAATGTAGAGATACTGGTCTCGTCGAGGTTTGGCAGTATTTCTGGACAGGATACCAGGATGGCGCGGATTTACAAGATGATCAATCTGGGAGGAATCGAATTAGAGCATGCAACTTCCTGGTAATGAATGATTGTCGGGTCCTGATCCGGTTAATCCGCAATATCCTGGCATCCTGTCGGCTTTGCGCCTTCGGGCTATTCAGCTTTGGATGCACCGGACATGGAAGGCGGCGCCGATTCGGGATCGCTTCCCCAATTCTTATTGGGCTCCGATCCCATCACAAAAGTCAGGTTTCCGCCATTCACAATGTCCTTGTGCTCGATCCATGGTTTGTTCAACACCTTGCCGTTCAGCGTCGCGGATTGGATGTATTTGTTCGCCGCCGACACGTTTTCGGCCTTGATGATGAATTTACCCTTTTTGTACGGACTATCCAGATGAATGTCCGCTTCCTCAAAAAGCGGAGTCCCGATGGCATAAACGCCTTGTCCCGGACAAACCGGGTAGAATCCCAAGGCGCTGAACACGTACCAGGAGGAAAGGGAACCCATATCCTCATTGCCACAGATGCCACCAGGACCGATACGGTACAAGTCATCCATAATCCCGCGCACCTTTTCCTGAGTCTTCCACGGCATGCCGACATAATCGTACAAATAAGCAACGTGATGTGATGGCTGGTTTCCATGCACATATTGCCCGATGGTACCGACCACACCCACGTATTTGGGGCCGGTAATTTCCGGGCTTATAGTGAAAAAAGTGTCCAGCCTGTCAGCAAATGCCTGCGACCCACCCAAAAGGCGGATCAGTCCTTGCACATCATGTGGCACGAACCAAAGATACTGCCAGGCGTTGGATTCGGTGTAGTGACGATTGGGCATTCTGCCCACCCAAAGCGGATCAAAACAGTCATAATAAGAATGCTCGCCCTCAGTAGCGATAGCAGGCTGATCGTCACATACCTTAAGCCAGGAACCATCCAGTTTTTTGGGACGCATGAACTGTGTCTCCGAATCGAAGATATTCTGATAATAGCTGGCCCTTTTCAGAAACATGTCGCGGTCCGCCTCCTTGCCTAAAGCCTGCGCCATTTGCGCTATGCACCAGTCATCGTAACAGAATTCGAGAGTGTTGGACACCGATTCGGTAACCCGGTCGGCAGGTACGAAGCCAAGATGGAGGTAGTGTTCAAGACCCGCGCGGGCTATTTCTGGATCAAGCGGAGCAGGAGGTAGTTCCGTGGCCTTTTTGCGCATGAACTCGTAAAGACTTTCCGCATCAAAATCGCGGAATCCTTTCATGTAGGCATCGACCACGATGGGCACGAGATGATCCCCTACCATGCCCTGTCCGAACTTGTTACGAAAATGCTGCGCCGGCAGCCAGCCGTACTCCCGACACTTTGCCTCGATGGATTGCAGCATGTCATTGACGTGTTCAGGGGCAATCAAGGTCATGAGCGGATGTTCCGAGCGAAAGGTGTCCCAGGCAAGAAAGGTCGGAAAAAAATCAAAGCCGTTGGCCGTATGCACCTTGCCGTCCATGCCAAAGTATTGGCCGTCCACGTCGTTGGAGATCCATTGGGCAACCAAAGCGTGATAGAGCGCGGTATAGAAAATCTGTCGCTGCGCATCGGTTCCGCCTGTGATTTTGACTCGATTCAGATATTCGTTCCAGGTTTTTCTCGCCGCCAACCGGACTTGCTCAAAATCCCAGCCGGGAATTTCCCTGTCAATGTTCTTACGCGCCGCATCGACGCCCACATAGGACAGTCCCACCTTCACCAAAATCGCTTCGTTCTTCCTTGTGCAATAATTCACAAAGACGCCCACATTCTCGCCCGTCTCGGCTGTCTTGTACGGATACAGACTCTGCCGCGATTCCGGCGTTTTGTAGTCGACGTCCCAGGTTCCATAAGTAGCGAACGGCTTGCTAAACCGAGCCACAAAATACAGGATGCCGCCTTGAACGCTTTTGTAGCCTTCGACTTCGCTATTGCTGACAAATCGGACGTGAGAATGGCCTTTGGGGTGGCGGCCGATAATGTGGCCAAGGTCGAGGATCACGCGAGCGTTTCTTGCCTGAGGGAAGGTGTAGCGGTGCATGCCGACCCGCCGGGTGACGGTCAATTCAACGCGGATATCATTTTCCTTGAGCAGGACCGAATAATAGCCCGGCGAGGCGACCTCGTCTTTGTGGTCAAAGCGGGAGCGGTAACCCTGATCGGGATCAGCGGACGGACCGGGTTGAATCTCTATTCGGTCTCCAATAGTCGGCATGAGGAGGATGTCGCCCAACAGGGCCGCACCGGTGCCGCTGAAATGGGTGTGGCTGAAACCTATGATGGAGTTATCCGCGTGCTGGTAGCCGCCGCTGTAGTTCCAGCCTTCGGTGCCGGTATCAGGACTAAGCTGCACCATGCCGAACGGCATTGCAGCGCCGGGGAAGGTGTGGGCAAAGAAATCCGTGCCGATGAAGGGGTCTACATCGTCTACCGGTTCATTTGTAACACAGGAAAGATGGATGAATTCAGCTATAAAAAAGCTTATGAAGACCGGGAAGTATCTGAGATGTCGCATGGTTCCTTTCCTTTTGCGGGTGCTTCAATTTCGCGTGGGTGGCCAAGAATTCTTGATCACCTAAATTTCTAAGATGAGCCATACTACCATGACAGGAAAGCCCTCCGCCCGCTAAGGACGCGAAAAACGCGAAATCCTGTCTAACCCTTGGCGCGTTTTCGGGGTGTATCGCGGGCCAATTTCTCGAGAAACCTTCCGATTTAGAATTTTGGGGATTAAGTTATGACGGTCAAATTGCTGGGTTACTGAAGAAGACCCTCAGTCCAGGCTCATTGCCCACTTTGGAAAAGCCTTAATGGCATCGATAAAGTTGTGGATCTTGTCCGTATGAGCGTCCTCTTGCCAGCCGCCGACATCATGGCCGTTCAGTCGGGTCATCTCCGCCGGACAGCCGTCTTCACCGATGGCGTACAAACAATAATTCAACGCCTGCCTGGCGATGTCCTTGTATTCAGCAGAACCAGTTGCGGCGCTGTACATGGCCAGAACCGCCCCGTAGGTGGAAAGGATGCCGCCCCAGGGATTCTTGTCATAGTCTTGCTCGCCACAGACTTGGACGCCGTTGCGCACGCTGGTATAATTTTTATTCACAAAATCGATCAGCTTTTTGCTGTGCTCGCGCCACTGGGGATCAAGGGCATCTTTTTTCTCCAACAGATATCTGGCCAAATTCAAGGGCGACCAAGCGGTACGATTGTCCGGCTCCTCATGGTCCTCGAAGAATTGTACCCACAGCATGCCGTCTCTTTCCAAATTGGGAATCTGATAGTCGACGATCCAGCGCCACAGTTTTTCGCGCGGCGTCTTGAATTCGGAATAGCCCAAGGCGCTGAGCTGATCGAATAAGCGTAGGATGTAGGACATGTTCCCGGAGACCTCTCCGCGCGCTTGGCCGCTGCGATAGTCGACGCGAAAAGGCCAGGGGGATTTGTTTGCGTCTCCCTCGCGCATGTTGCGAACCAAGACTCGGGCATCCTGTAGCGCCTGCGCCAGATATTTGTCGTCCTTTGTCTCCAGATAGAGCAATGTCAAGGCATAGCCGGCGATTCCGGCTTTGTCCGGCTGCACCTCGAAAGGTCGATCCGCCTGCGAGCCACAGTCCGGCGGCTGGGGAACGGCGAAAGCCCAACCGGTGGAGCGGGAAAAGCGCGGATATTTCCCCTCGTCAGGGGTGAGGTTTTCCTTCACCAAATAATCGCCCAATAGCTTGGCCAATTGCAGAACCCGAGCATCTTTCTTTCCAGTATAATCATAGTATTTCAGATATGAGATGATCCCCATGCCATTTTGCGTGGCCGGAATAAACGTTTTCTTGTCATAAAGCAGCTTGTAGTCGCCGTCCATGAAGGTCATTAAAGCGAAAACGGGATAGCCGTTCTGCGTGGGACACTGCAAATACCACTGCATCTCCCGCGACAGCGCATCATCCCAAGTGGTCCATGGTCGCAATTTTCCTTGAGCGTCAAATACCGCCTGGTGACGGCCAAGAATGATGGCGCCTTTTCCTTCCCACAGTTTGGCAGGAGGTGGTCCGCTCTTTGGCTCCTTGGCGAAAAACCGGACGCCTTTCCACTCTCGCACCGCCGCCATGGCATCGACGAAATTGTGTACCACGTCCGTGTGACAGTCTTCCTGCCAACTGCCTTTCTTAAAATCATTTTCGATGCACAACGCCGCCGGGCCGCCATCCGCATCGATGAAATAGGTGACCCAATTCAGATTTCGATAAGCGATTTCCCGATATTTCTCACCGCCGCCGGCCGCATAGAACATGGCCGCCACGCCGCCCAGCGTCGAGCAAGCGCCGCCCCAGGGGCGTCGATCGCTGTCCTGCTCACCCATCAACGTCACTCCACCCGGCTTTTCGATACCAAAGTGTTTTAGGGCAAATTCAATACAGCGTTCCGCCAGAGATTTCCAATTCGGATCGAGCACTTCCTTTTTCTCGATGAGGTATCGGGCGGTATTCAGCGGCGCCCAGGAGTTACGATTGTCTTCCAGAGTCATGTCTTCAAAAAATTGAATCCACAAAGATTGCTCTCTGCTTTCCGGCGCCGGTATCTGCACGTCGCGAATCCAAGTCCACAGCCTTTGGCGCGGTTCCTTGAACCTTTCATAGCCTTTTTCAATCAACATATCAAACAGCCGCAGGATGTACACCATGTTGCCGCTGCGCTCGCCCCAGTATTGTCCGGTTATGGCATCGACGCGAAAGGGCCAAGGCGAACGCAGGGCCGTTCCCTGGCGCATGTTCTTGAGGAGGCAATCGGCGTTGCGCACGGCTTGGTCGAGGTACTTTTGTTCACCCGTTGCATCGTGCAGCAAAATCAGCGCATAACCGGCAATACCGCCCTTGTCGGGTTCGATCACATTCGGCCCCAGCTTTTCGTCGCCTTGCGCGCTGCGTGTCAGGGGAAATTCATTGCCATAGCCGGTGGAGCGGGTAAAGCGCGGATAAGCGCCTTCATCTGGAGTCAGCGTTTCTTTGACCAAATAATCCCCCATGAGCCGGGCCCATTTCAAGACCTTTGGATCGGCTTTGCCGGTGTAGCGCCAATATTTCAGATAGGAAATGATCCCCATGCCAAGCTGGGTGCAGGGGATGGTATCGAAGCGATAAGGCTGGTATTCGCCATCCATGAAGGTGGTGTGGATAAAAGTCGGATAGCCGTGCTCATTGATGGGACAGTTGAGATACCAATCCATCTCCAGCACCAAGGCATGCCCCCAACTGGTCCATGGCAGCAATTTGCCGGATGAGTCATAGACGGCCTTATGAAATCCGATCTTCTCGATCAAGTCTTCCTTGGCCTGTTGTGCCCACGAATGGGCAACAGCGCTGTGCGTAGCCAATAGAGACCATACGAGGATTCGACTAATAAGCTTGTCAGTCGGCTTCATCTCCTGCACTCCCTTTGTTGGTAACTGATCGTAGCATCTGCGCGCACCGCGTTTTTGCGGCACAAATTCTTCCAATGACCGCAGAACGCTTTTTTCGCTCGCCTTATTTAACAGTTTTCGGCTTTCAATGCAAATGCTATTTTGCCG
>DYKH01000146.1:10961-12697 GCA_020722685.1 Caldithrix sp.
GCCTATGTCGTGAGTTTTATGGCAAGGATCGTTACCTCTGAGGGTCTATCCGCAAGCGATGTCAGACGCGGCGTAATTGCGGCACTACTCCATGATGTCGGCATCGGCGAGGCCGGGCTGCCAAAGATTACCGAAGAGATGATCGAGACGGCGCCCGAAGCAGAGCGTCCCCGCCTTCGCCGGGAAGGAATCGCGCATCGCCGCGAGCACATGCTCAAAGGCGTGGAAATATCCCGTCAGCTTTTGGCGGACTATCCGCTGGCAACTGGCGACATCGACGTCATTGCGGATATTGTCGGCACGCACGACAATAGCAAGATTCCTTTGTTACAAGACACGATCGACAAGAAATGGCTGCTCCGCCCCGGACCGGAAGATTGGCTCAAGCAATGCCACTGGGAAGCGGACGCACTGTGGATGCTTTCACCGGCCGGAATCTTGGTAGATTTGAAGAGACAAGGGGAAGTGGACACCCCGGAGAATCGGAAAGCAAAATTCAATTTTAATTTGGGCCTGCATCAGGCCATTGTCAAAGTGTATGAGCAAGCATATTCCAGCAAGGAAATGCAACAATTTGGCTTCCGGGATGGGCTGCTGTATCGGAGCAAGTCCGGATACGATATAGCGATGGAATTCAAACGGCAGGCGCGCACGCTCTGAGATGCAAGAACCCGTCTCCCTCTACACATTATCATCCAAATTGAAAGCACCATTCACGGTCATCTTTCGTCATTTTGTCACCCGCCAATATAACCGAACGCAAGGGACAGAACCATGTACGCAACTCTCTACATAAGCTCCGCCATTGCCATCGCTGTGTCCTTTTTATGCTCGCTGGCCGAGGCGCTGCTCTTGAGCTTGAATCCGCTTACCATCAACCGTCTGCAAGCGCACCACGCTCTTGCGGCGGAATCCTGGCGTCGGCTGAAGCGCAACATTTCGCGGCCCATCACTGCTATTCTGGTTCTGAACACAGTCGCCCACACCGGCGGCGCCACCGTTGCCGGAGGAGCTTTTACCAAGCTATTCGGCCAAGACAACATCTGGATATTTTCTTTGACGTTCACAGCCATCATTCTCTTCGGCACAGAAATTCTACCCAAAATCATCGGCATCACCTTTCGCGATCGCCTGGCCCCCTATGTTGGGCCAAGCGTGGAGATAGTCACAACCGCTCTAAAGCCTTTCATCCGATTGAGTGAATTCATGTTCAGGAGGCTGACTACCGAGCGCGAGTCGGAGCAGATCACCACTGCTGATCTCATCACCCTGGCTTCATTGGCACGATCGGGAAAGGCCATCGGCCTGGAGCAAGAGAACATCATCGTCAATGCGGTTCGCCTCAGCCATACGCAAATCAACCGGGTGATGATCCCTCCGCAGCAGGTTCGCTTCATCGGGCAAGGGGATTCGGCGGAGACCATCCTGGCGCTTGCCCGATCTAGCGGACATTCGCGATACCCGGTGAGTCGCAGCAAAGAGGTCAAAGACATCTTTGCCTTTATCCAAATCAAGCGGGCGATACCGGCTTCTAAAGATGAAATTGAGAATCTGGTTGCGAATCCCAAACCCATTTCCTCCGTCAATCAGCGTGAAACACTGATAACCGCGCTCCGCTCCATGCTGGAGCATAAGGAACATCTCCTCTCCGTGGTGGATGATCAACGTCGCTGCGTTGGCATCGTCACGTTGGAGGATATCGCCGGCGAGCTCATTGGGGCGGATATCGAACAGTT
>DYKH01000572.1 GCA_020722685.1 Caldithrix sp.
GCGGAGGGGCGCGGCGCATCGCCAGAGACGGCGGCGGCTAAAGCGCGTGCCGTTATGCCGCTACTCGTCCCAAGCGAGTGTTTAGCAAAGTCACTTGACGCATGGACGCAATAAAGCGAGATGGGCAGACGCAGCAGGGAGAAAACATGAGCGCTAAAATCACCCAAGAGATGATTCAAGGTTCTCTTGACCCAATCAGCGCAGCATTGCTAGTTGAACACGAACGACTAGCATCACTGTATGAACACAACGTAACAATGGGGGACCAACTCGTTGCGGCATATTTAGCCGCCGTTTCTTTAGCGGTTGCCTTGCTAGTGGGCATGAGGGAACTAGTGCCTCAGTCCGAAAGCCTCGTATTGATTGAGTTGACCTTGTTGATGATAGTTGTGGTGGTTGGGGCGATTACCTTCCGAAGGCTTATCGAACGTCGTGTCCGCTCCATCGAATACTTACGGGCTATCAATCGCATCCACCGTTACTTTGTAGACAAAGACCCAAAGGTCCAGCAATACTTCTACTGGCCCGCATGCGATGACTGTCCACCTATGCACGCCAAAGGTACCGTGTTGGGCGGATTGCGAGATATAGTAGCAGGTTTGAATAGTTTATTCTTGGGATTCGGCGTTGGCGCGATAACAAGAACATGGTTCCCCACATTACACTATCTGGTGCTGGTGTTGATAGGGATAGTTGTCAGTGTGATTGTCTGGCTTATACAACATAGGTTCAGCGAAGAGGCTCTCAAACGTGCCGACCGAGATCTGGGCAAATTTGTCTTGTTTCCGCAACCACTTTCGACGCCTAACAAGCAGGAGGCGGCATAACATTGGTTGCAGCCGACGCCGCCCCTTGCGGCTCTGGCAACGTGGTTGCGCCTGCGAAGGTGTCTGCTTTTCAGGAGTGCCTCGCCGACAACGGCGGGGCGGCGCGGCTGAACCTTATCGTTAGGCAGGCAAAACAAGGTGAACTATGAGCAACAATCCTATCAGCCCATTTGGTGATACTGCGAAAGGGTTGGCTAAGAACCCTCTTGGCATCATTGCCCTATTTATCGTCCTCATATATGGCTTAGCATCTCTGGTAACAGCCTTTGCTGGCTCACTGACGGCATCAGAGAGATTGCCTTTGATTTGGTTTCTTGTGATATTCCCCGTGATCGTACTTATCGTCTTTGCGTGGCTTGTTAGTAGACACAGTGGCAAACTCTTTGCGCCAAGCGATTTCAGGGATGAAGAGAACTATGTCAAAATGCAAATGACCGCTGTTGCGTCGTTGGTTGCCGCCTCAACCAAATCCGATACTCCAGCATCCGAGACTGATATTGAAAAGATTGTGGAAGCAGTTAGACAAGCACTTCCTGCTGAAAGACAGAAATCCGAAGATTGGCACAACCACATACTATGGGTAGACGATAGACCGAACAACAATGTTTATGAGCGAAGGGCTTTTGAAGCGGTTGGTCTGCGGTTTACTCTCACTCTTTCGACTAACGAAGCCTTAGACCTACTAAAACGCAATAAGTATGCCGCTATCATATCTGATATGGGAAGGCGAGAAGGTCCTAGAGAAGGCTATGTGCTACTAGACACTCTCCGACGCGAAGGCAACCAAACTCCGTTTTTCATATATGCTGGGTCTAATTTGCCAGAACACAAACTTGAAGCATTTGAACATGGTGCCCAAGGGTCAACAAACAATCCTGAAGAACTGTTTCAAATGGTAATGAAAGCGATTGTTACCCGTATTTGATAATGAATTTGCCTGCCTAACAAGCGCTTCCAGCCGACACGCTCCGCTTTGCTCCGCGTGCGGCTGAAGCGCAATCGTTAGGCGGCGCGTCGTTAACGACGCAACTTGCCGTATGACGCGCGCGTCCCGT
>DYKH01000020.1:0-26630 GCA_020722685.1 Caldithrix sp.
GATGCCTGTATTCACAGGCATGACATGAAAAAGCGACCCTTAACGAGTATATATGCTGACCTATCAGAGCATTGGCATTTTGGGCAAAACACACCGTACTCGTTCGGGTTTTTGTTTTAGGTTATGCTTTCTTTGCCAAATACGATTCCGCGTGCTCTTTATGCAGCTCTTAGCATGCTGCTGATTTTCTGATACCGGTTTTTGATCATGGCCAGCCTGTTTTTCTGCGATGGAAGGCGAGAAATCAAGGCTGGCCGAGTTATTTTTGAGGCTCAGAATATGAGAAAGCTCTTTTTAAAAGCATCCCTACTCTTTTGTTTGATCGTCGGTTCTTCCCATACCGACAGTCTGGCGCAATTTGCCAAATGCCAAGGGAAGAATATCGTCGATAAGAATGGCCAAGTCATCCTCGTGCGGGGTATCGGTCTTGGCGGCTGGCTGGTTCCCGAAGGCTACATGCTGCACATACCGGGTTTTGGCTCACCCAAATCCATTCACGATTTGATCCAAAACCTCATCGGCGAAACCAATACCGAACAATTCTACCAGCTTTACCGCGCCAATTATGTAGCAGAAAAAGATATTCGCCAAATCGCCGAATGGGGATTCAACTCCATCCGGCTCCCTTTCAACTATCGCCTGCTCTCCCCGGAGAATCAGCCCGGCGTGTATTTGGAAGAGGGATTTGCCGTCATTGATAGCCTGGTCGCCTGGTGCAAAAAGTACAGCCTCTATGTCATTTTGGACATGCACTGCGCTCCCGGCGGCCAGAACGCCGGCAACATCAGCGACAGCGACGGCACAGCGCGCCTGTGGACGGAAAAGGCGAATCAAGATCGCACTGTGGACATCTGGCTAAAGATCGCCCAGCGCTACGCCAATGAGGAATGGATTCTCGGCTATGACCTGTTGAACGAAACCGTGCTGCCATCCGGCCACAGCGATTTGGAATTGCGCAATCTTTATCTGCGCCTTTGCCAGACCATTCGGCAAGTGGACAACAATCACATCATTTTCTTGGAAGGCAGTGATTGGGGCAACAATTTCGAGAGTCTCACGCCGCCCGGTCTGTTTGGCAGCAATATCGCCTACAGCTTTCACAAATATTGGAATCCTACGACGCTGGCATCCATCCACTCTTTCATTAGCATACGCAACTCTTACAGTGTGCCTTTGTGGCTGGGCGAATTTGGGGAAAATTCCAATTCATGGTTCTACGATACCATCAAGCTGATGGAAGACAATTCCATTGGCTGGTGCTTTTGGACGCATAAAAAGCTGGACACGATCACCAGCACTTACAATTCTCCTATCACCTCCGCTTATCAGACTGTATTGGATTATTGGAATGGCCGTGTCAGCCGCCCCTCGGAAACATTTGCGCGCAATGCTCTTTTCGAGATGGCGCAGAATCTCGCGCTGGAGAAATGCGAATTTCATCCGGATGTGCTTGCTGCATTGATGGATAAGAACTCGGCCACGGTTCCCAAGCCGTATCGCGAACACCTCCTCCCCGGTACCATCCAGTGCGCCGAGTACGACATAGGTCAGAACAACCTCGCGTACTACGACAAAGGTTTGGTGCGCCGGGACGACTATGGGCAAAGTGAGGATTGGAATGCAGGCTGGAAATACCGCAACGATGGCGTGGACATCGGGAAATCAACCGCCGGCGGCTATTACGTGGGTTGGACACAAAGCGGAGAATGGCTAAAATACACGGTGCAGGTCGATGTCGCCGGCATTTATGAAGTGAGCTTTTGGGTGGCGAGCACAACCACTCGGGGAATATTCAAGCTGTTGTTGGATGGCCATGATTTGACGCAACCGATTGCCGCGCCCAATACCAGCGGTTGGGACACATGGAAATCCATCAAGACGGAGAATGTCCAGCTTCCCAGTGGCAAGCATGAGCTGACTTTGGTTATTTCCGGAGGGGACTTTAACATGCAGAGAATGGAGTTTGTCCTCAAAACGGCCAGCGGCACGGGCGACGACGGTGAAATCGCCCCAGGTGACTTTCGGCTTGGCCAGAACTATCCGAATCCTTTCAACGGCGAGACGATCATTCCGGTGTCTCTTCCCGAAGATACCGCAATGATAGTGCGGCTTGCAATTTACAACTTGTTTGGCGAGGAAGTGAAAGTCTTGGCGAACGCGCTACTTTCGGGGGGGAATCATGATTTCGCATGGGATGGGACGGATGACAACAATCAGTTGGTAGCCGGCGGCGTGTATCTTTGTCGCGCCGCCACGACGAAAAAGACGCGCTTGAGAAAACTCTTGTTGCTGCGCTGAAAGCGGGTTGCAAGTTACAAGTCACAAGTTGCAAAGAGAAAGTCCAGGTTGTTGCGTTGAAAAAGTAGACTAATTTTCTACCCTCGGACGTCCTACCTTCTGCCCTTCATTTTCTCCTCTGCTTCCTGTTTTTGTTTTTGCACATCCTCATGGTTTCTTATCTTGGTAAACCGGCAATTCCGGAAACCACTGGAGCCGGGTTAGAAATTGCTTGCGCCAATCAAAAAGGTCCATCACTTTTTGCCGCATCGCCGCAGACATTTCCGAGAAACCCGCGTCATCGCCCCAGCCATTGGAAATGGCCACCGGCGCCTGATAGTTGCGCACCCCAAATTCAGTGTACGCCCAATTGGTTACCGGCGCCCAATTGCACGACCACATCACGTTGCGAAAGTTGGGAAAGATGCCATACGACCAAGCAAGCGGCCGGCAATGGCTGTCCTGATAGGTGCCGTCGGCAACCAAAGCGTAAGGAGGCTTGTCGGCCCAATCCGGAAAAACGCCGATGCAATCGGACGCCATGAAAGCGACCTGCGTACCGGCCTTGCGATTGTGTTCATGCACCAGCGCAGTCAAATCGCGCGTCAGCCGCATCATGGCGCGATCGGCGTATCCGGGAAGCGCTTCCGAGCCGAGACTGCCGGTATCGACATGAAAGGTTTCGTCCCAAACCAGCGCGTCAATCTCTCGGCCGTATTCCTGCAGCAGTGCATTCATGTAGCGCAAAAAGAAATCTCGCACTTGTGGAACGAGTGGATTTTGGCAATAGGTTTTGCCTTTGGTATCCGGTCCGTGCCAGCCGCCCCAGTACAGGACCTTTTCCGGCGCGTAGATATTCGCAAGACTGTCGCCAGCGCTCATGCCATCGGCAAAGTACAGCCCGCAGCGGAAGCCGCGCGATTTGGCATAAGCAATGCGATCATGCACGTCCTTTAACGTGAGCTTTACCGGAATGCTGTTGGGGAATTTCTCTTTCACCCGCGGATAATTGCTAAAAGCCGTCCATTCCCGATCCAGCATGCCTGTTTTGGGGTCAAAGCAATAACGTCCGACAAAATCATACCAGCCGTGCAGACAGAGGAGTACTTTGGAGCGATCAGGGGGCGGAAGGACAGCGGTCAGGGCGTCAATGTCGCGGAACCAACCTTGGCCGCCATCGCTCAAATAGTCATAACCGACCATTGCAATCTCGTGAAGCCAGGACGGCCCTTGGGGAATATCCGGCAAAGCCGCATCGAAAAAAGCCTGAACAGCATCATTGGGAGGCCCATCATGGAGGACGACCGCCAGAATACGACTTTCGACGCCGTTCTCCAATCCCACCTTGGCTGGATAGGTCCATTCCACCGAATTGCGGCTGAACAGAGTAGAAAAGTACGGATCGGTGACAATCGTGCAGCGCGGTGCAAGCGGCTCCGACGCAAAGCTGACCATCGGGATCGCTAAAGAAATCCCTTTCGCAGGCAATTTGCCGGCTAAATGGTATCCTGCCAAGCCGGAAGTATCCATGCTGGCGCCGACACCATTTTTCAGAGGTAGCCATGTGGAATCGGGAAGCTCGAAAGGCTGCAACGGCAAGGTCACCGTCAAATCATGCTGGAGTTCGTCCTTGGATTTGAGCTCGATTTCCCGGCGATAGATGACGATCTCGTTCTTGCATTCCAACCCATGCGCGATTTCGACCGACAAGGATGGAGATTTCGCCGGCTTGTAAACGAAAAGCAGGCGGTTCTTGTGTCTCTCTGACCGAGTGGGTTGATCCAATGAGACCGCTTGATCGCCGTAGCGGATTTCCCCCGCCGTACTTGCGTGAACTGTTATGGGTGGCACGCCCTGACGTGCAATGGACGTGAGCGCGCCGGCTGGTGAAAAATGGAGGGCATAAAGAGCGCAGGACAATACATCATCTGAACTATGGCTGAGAGCCGGGCGGGCGATACACAATAGTATTGTCGTCGCCCACAAAATAGTCACAGACCTCGGCAATAGAGTGCAGTTGCGGGCAAGAGTCAGTTTTATGGTGTACTCTCGCTGCATTTGGGGTATCGGTTAGTCAGTTTGACAAAGAGCTTTCTATTACTTCGAATTAAAGGCAACCTATGGCTACAGTATGGTGTTTTAGAACTCGATCAGACCGAGATCAGTTCTGCAACCTCCTGTGCGTTCTGTATGATGATTTTTGGATTCTTGTTTCTGGGAGGAACGGGCAATCCTCGTTCCCGCAAAAGATTGACGTGCTCAATCATCCCCCACTTAGCTTTGTACACACAATCTTCTATGGATTGTCCAATACCCGTAAACCCTTTCAGGTCCGGTGAAAAAAATCCAGAAAAGTCCGGTTCTTCAGTTGCTTCGATAATGAGCGAGTATTCGAGATCAATCACCTCTGTGTCTCCGCGTTTTAATCTTAATGCCAGCATCTTTCAAAATTGCATGACAGGTGCCTTTCGGCACTTCGTTTGAGCCATGAAAATCAACCCGGATAAGATGTGGCCAACCTGGTTTGCTATAGTATCTAATTATAGTTTGGCAAATTCTTTCTTAACACAAAATGTAGGAGAACTCTCCCAGTTCGACCACAATATATATTCCTGATCGGCGTCTGGAGACGCCTCCTACGGCTTGAATTCAAAATTTTGCCAAGCTGCTGGTATCTAATTGATCCTTTCTCTTTGGTGATTCTGAATCCTCTATCCTCTAACAATTTTATTAGTTCGCTGAATTTCATTTTGGTCCCATGGACTCGGTTTGAGACCCTGACGGAGTTCAAGCACGGTTTCTACGCTGACTGATTTCTTTGAAGAATTCCTCGAATGATTCCGCCGGCACGTCCGCCCAACAACCTGCGAATTCGTAACAGTTCAGCCCCTGTCAAAAATGAATGTCATTCCGACCGAAGGGAGGAATCTTTTACAGCGGGAACTTGGACATTTAGCAGATATTTCGCTATACAGATTTCTCGCTCCGCTCGAAATGACAACGGACCTGAACTGTTACGCGAATTTCAATATTTGATCGGCTCCTCCGGAGGACTTTTGCAGTCTTAGCCTGAGATTGTGAATGACATCATATACAGCCGGCAATTGCTGTTCGGGGATCAACTCAAGCTCCCCAATAACTCTTTACCGAGTAACCGTTTCGCCCATTGCCAAAGTCTCCATGATTTGCATGTGACAATGTCAATATTTCAACTTCGAGCGGCTCGATAACTTCTCACTTCGTCTCAAGTATCTGATCTGCACAAAGGTTTCCCCCGCAGAATCTTGGCGCTGAATTGTCCCCCAAATTTCTTTTGAAGTACAATGTCGTTTCGGCTTAAGCGGGGACAAAAGATGCTTTTACTTTGAGATTTCGAAGGCTTTCTTCACAGTCTCTGAATCAAGCCAATCGTCGGCGCTGGTTTTCTCGATTACTGATTGGGCATGCAGATGA
The DNA here is from genome assembly GCA_020722685.1 of Caldithrix sp. Next base: position 5,731 of record DYKH01000020.1, read on the forward strand.
TCAAGATAATCTTGCAGGATTTCCTTCGGACTCTCAAAAAGCTCGGATGCCATCACAGTAAACTTGGGCCTGTCGCTTTCCTTGATGATTTGTCCGCCTTCAGAATCAATAGTCCTCCACAAAAGGCACCCCGTTGTCGGTTACTTCACTGTCCGCTCCGGAGCTTTCGGTATTTCCTTCTTCGGAGTCCAGTTTTCCACTTTAGGCGCAACCGCCGTCCCGGGCCGATCACGCCGCATGCCCAGCTTCTTGAGAAACATGTCTTGTTTGAGTAATTGAATGGCAAAAGCCGGGTCCACTCCTTTGGGACAAACTTCGGAGCACTCACCGGCAAAATGACAGCGAAAAACACCGTGGCTGGCATAGATTTCATTTTCCCTGTCTTTGGCGCCCTCATCACGCGAATCCGACATGTAACGCCAGGCCTGCGCCAAAGCCTGCGGCCCAAGGTAGTTTGCATCGGTAGCCACAGTGGGACAGGCGGAAAGACACAGCCCGCATTTGATGCAATAGGCAAACTGGATATAATCGACCAGCTCAGTCCGCGATTGAAAGTACTCATTGGTCGGATGGTTCAGCTCTTCCAATTCGCGCCGAATGAGATATGGCTTGACCGAACGATGTTTATCGAAAAAGCCCTCCAAATCCGGCACCAAATCCCGGACAATGCCGAAATTCGGCAAGGGCTTTATTTGAATTTTCGCGGATTCCAAATGCACGATTTGGTTGCTGCAGGCGAGCCTTGGCTTGCCGTTGATGAACATGCCGCAGGAACCGCACACGCCCATGCGACATGATGATCGCCAAGACAGCGTGCTGTCCACGTTTTCTTTTAGCCAAAGCAGGCCGTCTAAAACGGTCATGCCTTTTTTCAGCGGCACTTCATAAGTTTTCAAAATAGGTTCCCGGTTGGTTTCGGGATTATAGCGGAGTATTTCAAAGGTGACTTTTTCCAGCCCCTTGTGCTCCGTCTTTTTCTCGTTTGCTGAGGTGGCAGCATCGCTCATAGCTATATCTCCTTTGCAAATTGTTGCGCATAAACAAAGATCGCTGCATAAGTGCCATAGGCAAACAGCGCCAAGCCAACCAGAGTGAAGCTCCAGTTGATGAAGGTCTCGCCTGCTTTGGGCAGGGTTAATTCGAAAAGCATGTTTCGGAAGCCGTACAGTCCGTGATAGAGCGCGGCACCAAGCAGCAGTATGTACGTCACCATAAAAAACGCTTGCTCGCTACGTGCAAAAACCGATTTGATAGAGATCGGCTCGGAATAGCCGATGCCCAGCACGCCCAGCACCTCATCCAAGTGCATGATGAACATGTGCAGTCCCAAGAGCACCAAGATGATGGCGCCGGCGAAGATATGTAATACCCACAAAGTTGATTCGCGCATCGCTGTTCTCCTATTTGATCAAGTAAAAATCCGCACCGCCAAAAACCATGATGATCGCCGCCAGAATCATGACGACGATGAACAAGGGGCGCTGATGGATGACAGAACTCTTATAAGGGTAGACCGGTCGTTGCGGCTTGCCAAGCCCAAATCCCAGCTCGGTGATGGCCAAGCGGATGCCGTTGAGGGCGTGGTAAGCGAAGGCTAAAAAGACCAAGAATTCACCGAATTTGAAATACGGAGTAGCAAATTTATCCATCGCTTTCTGCCAACTTTCCGGGCCGCCAATGCGCGTGCCGGTCACGAAAATATGCAGGATGAAATACGCTAGAATTCCCAGTCCCGACAGCCGATGGAGCGCGTAAGCGTAGCGCTCTGCCCCAAACCGGCCTCCGCCAAGCCATCCCCACAGACCAAGCTTGTTGTTACGAAACTTATTTTGTTGCGCCATGAATTTGCTCCTTTCGATCAAAAGAAAACCATCTATCCCGCAATGTTCGATCCACATTGACAATTGACCATTGAACGTTGAACATTGACTATTCGACTTAACGATCAACGGTCAACTGTCACTTGTCAATGGTCAACGCACCAGCGTTGATCAGACTAATATTTTCTCTCCACCGGCTTCCACATGGTGATGGTCACCGGCTTGTAGTCGAGACGCGGCCCCTCCGGAGTGTAGAAGGCCAGTGTGTGCTTGTGCCATCTTTCGTCGTCGCGCGTCTTGTAGTCTCTTCTTGCATGTGCTCCGCGCGACTCGGTTCGCTCCAAAGCGCCGGTTACGGTCACCTCTGCCAAATCCAACAGGTTTTGCAGCTCCAGAACGTGGATGAGGTTGGTGTTATAGGTATGACTCTTGTCGACGATTTGGATATCACCGAATCGTTTCTTCAAGGCTTTGATTTTCGCCAAAGCATTGCTCAAATCGGGCCCGGTACGAAAGACGCCGACGTAGGTGTCCATGATGCTGCGCAGCTCGCGGCGGATATCGTAAGGATTTTCCGACCCGTTTTTGCCCAAGAGGTCTTCAAAAAGCCGTTTACGTTCTTTTTCGATGGCCGCTTCGGGCACGGGCGCCGTGCCGTTCGTTTCTGCACAGTAGCGGGCGGTTTCAGCCCCGGTGATCTTTCCCCACACCAGGCACTCGGCGGTCGAGTTGGAGCCGAGGCGGTTGGCGCCATGCAGACTGACACAGGCCGCTTCGCCCGCCGCCCAAATGCCTTTGATACGGGTGGCGCCGTTGATATCGGTTTCGATGCCGCCCATGGAATAGTGCGCCACCGGTCGGCAGGGAATGGGCTCCTTGATAGGATCGAGATCGTTGAATTCCATGCAAACTTCGCGAATGAGGGGCAATTGCTCATTAATGCGATCGGCACCCAAATGGCGAAGGTCAAGGTAAATATAGTCCAGATTGTTGGGACCGCTATAGCCTCTGCCCTCTTCGATTTCTGTCATCTCCGAACGGGATATCAAATCGCGTGGCCCCAATTCCATTTTTTGCGGCGCGTATTTTTGCATAAAGCGCTCGCCCTTGTTATTGATCAGATAACCGCCTTCCCCGCGGCAAGCCTCGGTGATCAAAATTCCCGAAGGCACCAGACCGGTGGGATGAAATTGCAGGAACTCCATGTCCTCTAACGGCAAGCCGGCGCGATAGGCCATGGCCATGCCGTCTCCGGTGACGGTTTGCGAGTAAGTAGTAAATCCGTACAATGTGCCGCCGCCGCCGCTGGCGATAATCAGCGCCTTGCCGCGGATAAACTTGAATTCTCCGGTGGTCATGTCGATGACCGTCAGACCGCGAAACGCTCCGCCTTCGACAACAATGGAAGTAACGAAATGTTCGTTGTAGTGCTTGGCATTGTTGTACTTGAGCAGCGTGTCGTAGAGAGTCTGCAATTCAAAAAAGCCGGTTTTGTCCGCCGCCGGAACGGCACGCGGATAGCTGTGCCCGCCGAACGGTCTTTGCGCGATGCGACCGTCTTCGCGTCGGCTCCAAGGAATTCCCCAATGATCCAATTGCAGGATTTCCGACGGCATGGTTCGCACAAAGCGATCGACAACGTCTTGGTCGGCGAGAAAGTCGCTGCCTTTGACCGTGTCCCAGGCATGTAACTCAAAGCTGTCCCCATCTTCGGGGCGCATTACGGCAGCGGTGCCGCCCTCGGCTGCCACCGAGTGGGCGCGCATCATCTGGTTTTTGGTGACCACCGCGATGTCGATCTTGCCGTTGGCCACCCGCGACGCTTCAACCGCAGCGCGCAGGCCAGCCAATCCGGCTCCGAGAATAATAAGATCGTGGCTTAAAACGTCTGACATACATTGCCTCCCGTCTTAAAGACTCATGATAATTGGGTAAGGTTTAATGGAGGAAAACGAATTGAAGAGAAAGTCATGATGACTGGGTAGCGATTCAACAACACTTTTTTTCTTGAGGATTCTTTTTCGACTTTATTCATGCAAGTGGCAAGGTAGGAGCGATCAATTGATGAGCAACCTGTTTTGGCATTTGTTGGCCTAAAATATAACTCTATTTCCACTATGTCAAGCAAAAAGTTCGGGAATTCTCGGCTCGCCCGTTTGGCTCCGCAGCTTGTTAATCTTGTTGGGCAAGATAAGCCAAGATCGGAGCTACCACAGGCTCGATCTCGAAATGCCCGATGGGCCGAAGGTAATCTCCGGGCAAATTCCGGATGCCTAGGAATTTGTTGGCGCGCCATCAGGCTGTGACTTGTGACTTTTTATTTTTCGCTTGCTTATTCAGACATCATTTGATATAATAGCCGGAGTTTTTGAGCGGGCTGCAATCTTGCTGACGATTAGAGCGGGCTATGGATCTCGACTTTGACAGGCTTAGACGGCGTGCGGAAGCGTTGGGGAATCATTATCGCAAGTACTCGACTATCATCGAGAACAATATCGATGCTCTGATGGGACGGCTGGAGTATGCGGGCATGGTGGAACGAGTACACCTGTGGGCCGGTGCGCACAACTATCAGGAAGAAATCAGCACCATCGCACAGGTGGGCAAGAGCAAAGAGGAAAAGTTAGCGGACTTGGGCTGCTATTTTGCCATCCAATTCCTGCAAATGAATCTCAACGCCTTGGACGCCCTCATGCTCGAGGTTACCACCAACGAAGCCCGTCTCGGAGTTTACAAACAGTTCATGCTGCGCGTCGGTCACGATTTTCGCAAGTTGACCGCCGCTTATATGGAGCAATTGCTCAATATCTTTCTGCCCCCCGAACAGCGCATCGAATTCGTCTTTATGGGCGTCGGCACCCGCTCCGATCAGGATGACATTGACATCGGCGTGGTCGATCGCGGTGAACAAGGTCGTGATGACTTGAACAAGGCCATCAGCCGGATGAACGCAGAAATGTTCAAGAAAGCCGTCAGCCTGCATTTTCATCTTTCCGAGCACGTCGGCAGTCCCACCTCCTACTCTGCCTCGATCGACGAATACTTGCGCTTGCTTGAAAATGAGATTCACGATTTTGTCATCATCAATGAGATGTTGGGCGCGGCAAGGGTGATCGGCAGCCGCAAACTGTTTTTTGATTTCCGCCGCAAAGTGACGCTCCGTTATTATTACAATGCGGAGGGCGGGAAATACGCCAAATACCACGAAGGTTACCTGCGCGGCATCGTCGGAGAGACTCGCTCTTTCATGCTGCGCGAGCTGTCGCAAGATTACCTCAGTCCGAAAAACGACGGCTTGCGCATGATCAAGGCCGCTCTATATGCGGCCAAAACGATCTTTAATCTCCGCCAGGTGAATGCCTGGGCAATTTTGGAAGAGCTCAAAAAGCGCGATAAGAAGCGACGCGCATACTATGAGAACCTAGAGGGTCCGCTCACCTTTTTAGAGATCTTTCGCTATCTGTATCAATTGCTTATCGCCCAGGAAGAAGAAATCTACCTGCACCCAAAATCCGCCAAGGACAATCTAGCGCTGGTGGCTGACGCCATGGGCTATCGCAACGTTGGAACCGCTTCTGCCACGGACTTTCTCATCACCGACTATTACGATAACATTCAAAAGGCCAAGAACGCCCTCAAGAACAGCATGCCGGCCATTGTCGATCACTTGTCCTCGATTACGGTTTTCGGCAAGCTGTTACGGCACAAGAAGGCTACCACGGCTGGCGAAAAACGAGTCGGCAATTTGGCGCTTCGCTTTTTGGAGGAAGCCAAATTCTTCCGCGGCACCCGCTTTTGGGACGACGCCATCACGGTTCTGGAACTCAAGAACGGCCAATTGTTGAAGCGACTGGTCGACGACCTTTGCTCTTTGCCTTCCGATAGAAAAGAGGACCTCCTGCAGCAATACATTGCCTGGGGCTGGAACTCGTTCATTGCCACGTTTTCCTTTGTCGTTTTGCTGCATCGCTACCGCCGGGATTTTGACGATCCGGACCTGTACCAAAGATTCAATGAGCTTTTTGTGCAGCGCATGAGCGGCACCGTAGATGAGGCGCAGCGCATCAGCACGGTTTTCACGCACTACCCCAAGCTGCTGCACGATTACACGGATTTGCTTACGGAATCACAGCAACGAAAATTCTTTCACTGGCTCGACAGCGACGTGTGGGATAAAGAATTGCTGCCGGCGCGGGATCGATTGCGCTATCTGCTGCGACTGCATTACGGAACCAGCAAGTATTTCCAGCGCGCTATGGACAAAGTTTTGGCAAGGCATCCCGAGTATCTAAGTTATTTGAATGATCCCCAGCGCTTAGATTTGATCGGCAAGGGCATCTTAGCCGAAGTGGAACGGGAACCCAGCATTCGCCAAAAGCTAAGAAAACTTACCTTCTTTCATGACTTTGAGTTTTTCCGGGTTTGTTTGAAAACGCTTTCGGGCGCTTCGTCGCAATCGGTCGCTCTTGAGTATGCCGAGTTTTCCGATACCTACTTGCGTCTGCTGTTCGATACTTGCAAGCAGGATGTCGATGAGCGGCGTGGCACTGCCTTGCAGACGGGCGACTTGCTGGGCATCTTTGTTGCCGGCGGCCGCGGGCAAATGCAAGCCTTTGACGATGACTATGATCTGGTCATCTTGCTCAATTCGGACGACGAGGCCATGCTCTCCTATTGCTCTTCCATCTCCAGCCGCATGCATAAGGAAATCGTCGCCTGCGGTATCATGCCGCACTATCGTCTGGCGGATTTCACCACCTCTTACGTTTGCACCTTCCGACAATTGAAAACGATTCTGGAAGACGGCGCCGGCGACCGATTCATCGACCAATCCATTTTGTTAGGCTCGCGCATGATTGTCGGCAGCGCCATTTTGCAGCAGGCTTTCGAGCGGGAAATCATTCAGCCGTACGTGTTGGAGAAACGGGCCCAATATATTGGAGAAATGCTGGAAGAAATCAGTCAGCGGCGGCTCAGCTACTCCGAATGCGACGAAGGCACGATCAACCTAAAGGAAATTGCCGGCGGATTGCGCGACGTGGAAATGCTGTTGCTCATTTGCCGGGCGCTTTTCAACCTGCAGGAGCCGTCCAATTTCATGCTTATGAACCGGCTGGCAACCGGGTTGACGCAGCACGGGCAGTTGTTTCATAGACTTTCCAAGATCTATGAATTCTTGAGAATGATCCGCAATCTCAACCGCCTGACGGTCGCCGCGGACGACAAATTCGACAGAGAATACTTGGAAAATTTGACCGAATTCCTTAAAATACCTGGCCACAAGAATGACTCGGGACCGAGCCGGCTATTAACTAAACTCCAAGCTACCCTGTCGTCGGGCAGGCGCACCATCGAGGAAATCACGGAAAAGGTAGTACGCCCGAAGATGAAAAGGTGGCCGGGTTGAGTGGCTTGACCTAACCGCAACCCTTATGAACAGCCCGCCGTTCATAAGGAACTATCGCACCTACAGGCATCAGGCTGCAGGCTTCAGGTTGTCGCCTGTAACTTGAGACCTACAACCTCTATAAGGAGAACTGCATTTTGGAAACAAAAAGAAACCTCCACGAAAAATACCGCGGCATCATTACCCCGGTCTTGATGCCCTTCCATGAAAACAAGTCACTTGATTTACCGACGTTGGAAAAATTCGTCGACTGGCTTTGTACACAAAAAGTCAGCATCCTCTTTCCCATGGGTGGATCGGGAGAATACCAGTACCTGTCCACGGATGAGCGCGTGCAGATTATGAAGACCATTTGGGGAGTCGTGAATAAACGAATTTTGGTCTTTTTCGGCACCGGTGCAGAAAACTTAAAGACGACGATCAAGCTGACTCTGGAAGCAGAAAAGTTAGGCGCTGATGGTGTTGGTGTGGTCATGCCGACAGACATACCGGATACGGAGGAAGCGCTGTTTTCTTATTATCAAGCACTCGGGAAAGCGACCAAGCTGCCGTTTATGGTGTATGACCCCCGCAGCATGGGGCATCACTTCGCCACGCCCAAGCTCATGCGCCGTCTGATCGATGAATTGGACAACCTGGTGGCCATCAAGTACCGGGCGACCGACGGCGAGCTGATGGGAAAGATGTGCCGGGAGATCGCTGCCGATGTTTCTGTGTTCTCAGGATCGGAAACGGTCGCTTTGGGAGACCTCGCGCTCGGCGCCGTCGGCTGCGTCGGCGGCGGGGGGAATTTCTATCCCAATCTTATGTGGAGCTTGCAGGACTATTTCGAGCGCGGCGACATCCTCGCAGCTCGTGAGGTGCAATTCAAAATACTGGAAGCCATCGAAGTATTGGATCACGTTTACTGGCCGTTGAGCGGAAAAATCATTTTGCAGGAATTGGGCTTTCCCTTCAAACTGGTGACGCGGGTCCCATCAAAGCCTTACACCGAAGATGGCGTTCAGGCAATCAGAAAGTACTATCGCAAGCTGCTGTTATAAGAACGGAAGCTTTTATCCAAAGTGAGGTCTATCTTCCCGGAAACCGGCTGCTTCCGGGAAGGTAAGAACCCCAGTCTTTGTTCCCCCATCCTTTGATTTCTTTTTGTCCGCCTATTCCCGTCCAATACGGAGATTCGTTTATGAGCATCACTCAACAAATGGCCAAGTTCGCTTTGGCATTGAAGTATGATGAAATCCCCGCTACGGCGCTAAAGGAAGCTCGCCGATTCATGTTGGACAGCATGGGCTGTGCTCTGGCCGCGCTCCACAACGAAGATATGCTGGCCGCTCACCGCTACATCGAAAAGCTGGGCGGAAGGCCGGACGCCACCGTCATTGGCAGCGGGCTCAAAACCAATGCTCCCAACGCGGCTTTGATGAATGCACTGCTCATTCGCGCGCTGGATTATAACGACATTTATTGGAAACAGGATCCTAGCCATCCTTCGGACATCATCTCCGCGGCCCTGGCAGCCGGGGAAAAGACCGGACGCGACACCCGCGAGCTGTTGGTCGGCGTCATCATCGCATACGAGTTGGAAATGCGCTGGTGTCAAGCGGCGACGCCGGGTATACGCGAGAAGGGCTGGCATCACGCCACCCTAACACAATTCGTCTCGCCGTTTGTGGCGGGCAGGTTGCTTGACCTGTCCGAAGAGCAAATCGTGGCTGCGGTCGGCATCAGCGGCAGTAGTCACTTCACCCTTGGCGGCGTGGTCGCCGGTCATCTCACCAACATGAAAAACACCGCCGATCCTCTGGCCACCCAGGCCGGCGTCCACGCAGCGCTTTTAGCGGCAGAAGGATACACCGGGCCGGTCGAGGTCATCGAAGGCAAGGAGGGTCTTTTTCATGTTTTGAATAACGTGGAGTGGTCCACAGAAAAGCTCTTGGATGGCTTGGGGAAAAAATTCATCATCACTGAATGCGGCTACAAGCCGTTTCCGACCGAAGCTTTGACGCATCAGCCGATCACGGCGGCGCTGAATTTGTGGCGGACGCATCAACTAACTCCGGAGCAGATCGCCTCTGTGTTGGTCAAGACCACCACTCGCGGCGCCGACATTCTCTCCGATCCCAGTAAGTACAAGCCGACCACCAAGGAGACGGCGGATCACAGTCTCCCCTATTGCATTGCCGCAGCGCTGGTGGATGGCAACGTCCTGCCTTCTTCTTTCAGCGAAAATAAACTCAAAGACCCGCAGATTTGGGACATGCTCGGCAAGATCAAAGTCGTGGCCGATCCGGCCATCGACGCGTTGTTTCCCGTCACCAAACGCGCCATTGTGGAGATGAGTACGGTCGACGGACGAACCTTCACCGAGCAAGTGGATCACGCCAAAGGTAGCCCGGAGAATCCTATGAGCGATGAAGAAGTAGTGGCAAAATTCCGCTCCAATGCCGCGCATGCGGTGAGCGCTGAAAGACAGCAGGAGATTATTGAGGCGACTTGGGCATTGGGAGAGAGGGATGTCAAGATATCAGATTATATGAAGCTTTTCATAAGCGACAGATGAGGAAAAATTGAAGCGCTCGGCGGTCAACGGACAGCAGTCTGCGATCAGCCGACAGCGGTCAGCAGTCAGCGGTCAGTTTGTGCCGTGTTTGTTCTGTGGCTAAAGTAGTCAGAAAGATCCTCAATGGTGGATAGCGCAAAAAAATGGCCTCTTTCACCTTCGACAGTAAAATCTGATCGTAAGTTGCCCCTGTTCACCAGTTCCGTCAGCGCGCGGTCAATCTCACCGCGCTCCCAGCCGAATAACCGCTGGATCGACAACGGATCGGAAACCAAGCGCGAGTGAAAATATTTGGCCAGTATTTCTTCCTGAGCTTTTCCCCGGGAAATCACCCTTGCTTTTTCTACCTCGGCCTCAAACCGTTTACTCACCAACTCCCACAGAAAAGTGAACGGATCATAGAATTCAGCAACCTTGACCACGTGCATTTTCATTTGCAGCTCGGCCATCGCCCGATCAAATGCTGCCCGCTTTTTCGGATGCGCAAAACCGCTGGATAACTTTAAATCCGCGGTTACTTGTGGCGAATTCTCTGAGAGAGCTTCCATGATGGCCTTGGCATCGGGAGAGATTTCTCCGCGCAGGTATTCGGCCAAGAAAGCATCCGGTGCGTTGCTTCGCCCCTTGAGGGAATAAAAATAGGGAAAATATTCCAGCGAGATCATGGTGGGTCGATTTTTCAGCGCCTTGCCATAATAAATTTTTCTCTCCGCTGGCAGGACGTCTTTGGCCTCCCAAACCAGACCGATGAACGGATCGGAATGCGTATGCTCCGGATAACGCGGCTCGCGCTCACCGCAGGCCGCATGCCAGAGACAAGGCAGCTCCGAGTGCTTGGCTGCAAAGGCGAAGCAAAATCCGACTTGATTTACAAATTCAAGCGCTTCCGGAATGGAGCGAACCTGCGACGCCGGCGTTCGACGATAGGTTTGATCCCGCAGGATTTCAAGCTGTTCGGAAGTCATGACAGGTTGCCCTTCGACCTGGCGGCTTTCGGTGCAACGATTGCCTCGATGATCTTTCCATTTGCTCGGGGAAACGCGTACTTGTCCAATTCCTCCACCTTGATCCAGCGCCATTCTGTGCAACCCAGCGCCTGTGGCTCTCCTGCCAAATACCGGCAAGTGAAGGCATGCAGGGTGATGCTGAAATGAGTGTATTGATGCTCGACGACGGCTAACAGCTCGTCAACCCGCACCGAGATGCCGACCTCTTCCTTCACTTCACGAATGGCTGCCTCTTCTATCGTTTCATTCGCCTCCACTTTGCCGCCGGGGAATTCCCACAAGCCGCCCAGCAATCCGTTCTCCGGGCGCCGCGCTATCAAGACTTGTCCATTTTTCCAGATCACTGCTGCAGCGACGAGGAAATGCGGTCGCGCCTTTCTTGGCACGCGGATGGGAAAGAGATGCTGCTCGCCCAACTTTTTCGCCGAGCACAGGACAACTAATGGGCATTGATCGCATTTTGGATTAACCGGCGTGCAAATTATTGCCCCAAGCTCCATGATAGCTTGATTGAAAGTCCCAGCTTGTCCCTGAGCCAATAAGCTCTCAGACAATTCTTGGAGCGTCTTTTTCCCCTTTTTAGATTTTGGAGCCTCATCAATCCGAAACACTCGGCAAAGGACCCGGTTTACATTGCCGTCCAAGACCGTGTGATCTTGGTTGAAAGCGATGCTAAGAATAGCCGCTGCGGTATAAGGACCGACGCCGGGCAATTTGCGCACCCTGCTCAAGTCAGATGGGAAATTGCCTCCGTGCTCGGCGACGATCAGTTGAGCGGCTTTGTGCAAGTTGCGCGCCCGCGCATAATAACCGAGGCCTTCCCACGTCTTGAGGACGGCAGACAGCGGAGCAGCCGCCAATGCGGAAATGTCGGGGAAGGCGTCGATGAATGTCTCATAGTAAGGAATGACCGTCTGCACCTGAGTCTGTTGCAGCATAATTTCGGAAACCCAAATTCGGTATGGGTCGCTGGTTTTTCGCCAGGGCAAATGGCGCTGGGCCAGTGCATACCAATCCAGCAGGCGTTGTCGAAACCGGGTTTTCCAACGAGAAGTGAGGAGCTGATGCATGATGCATTTCTTAACGACGAGAACCTTGAGTTTCGCTGATTCGGCAAGAAATTCCAAAGCCCGAAAAGAAAAATTTCAAATGGATCTTAATAGCTACCAAAATTTCAGTACAGTTCCGGCTTGATAACCACCGCACCGATTTCGGCCAAGGTTTCTTTGAGCTTTTTGAACATGCTCTCGTCCTCGTAGGTGCCGATGATGGCGCCGCCGCTGCCGGGGAAGGTCGAGCTTGCCCCCACGGAACGCGCCAGCCTGATCATCTCCAAATTCTTGCGGCTGATGGGAAAAATTTCTTTGCGTTTGTCAAAGTTGTCGTTCATGATTTTCCCCAATTTTTCCGGCTGCCGGGCTAACAAGCATTCGCGCGCCAAATCGGCTCGTTCGGCAAAAAACTTCATGGCATCGACCACCAGCGGGTCGCCGGCCAAGTACCGTCCGCGCAGATTGCCGTGAGCGATTCCGGAGACTTCGCTCAGATCGGAGATATACGCCAAATAGATCGGCGGCAAAAGGTTGGGATCCATCGGCTCATAGTTGCCGTGACCCTGCGTCTCCATCAGCTTTCTATCAAAATCCATGTAGACCAGGCCTTCATACACCTGCACCACGCGATCTTGCATGCCGGCGGTGATTCCTAACTCGTCGGTCTCCACGCTCAGAATGAGATTGGGCAGCAGCGGCTTGGGAATTTCCACCCCGTAGAAGGTCATCAGCGCCCGGATGGTAGCCGTGACGATGGCGCTGGAGCCGGCCAGTCCCACCTGCACTGGAATATTGGACTGATACCGAACGGTAAAGTTTTTGTCGCTGAGGACGATGCCCTTTTGCGCACAATGGTCATAGAACTTTTTGGCCGCGGCTTTGATCAGGCGAATGCCGCCATAGTAGCCATTCAGTTTGACGTCGCGCACCAGATGTTCCAGATTGCTGAAATAAGAATGGTCGCGCTCATTGGGAAGAATCTCCAAGTCTGGAGTTTCGTACATGGTGACTTCCGCGCAAAAATTGCGAATGGTCACGGAGATGGTCTTGCCAAAGTAACCGTCCGATGGATTGCCCGCCAGACCGGCGCGTGCGTATGCTTTGGTTCTCACGATCATGATTCTACTCCTTCGCTTTTCTGACCGAATAGGGACCGATCACCAGCTCGTCCAGAGCCGTCTCTTTCACCAAATTGATGGCCTCGATGGGGCGGTGCGCAATCGGCTCGCCGTGTCGATTGAGACTGGTATTCAAAACCATGGGAATTTCTGTCAAATCATAGAAATGTTCCAGCATTTTGCGGAAAGGCCGATAGCCGGAGTCGTCCACGGCCTGCACCCTGGCGGTTTCGTCGGCATGCAGCGCTCCCGCGAGGCGTCGCCGGTGTTCGGCATGAACGGCAAAGACGCGATCCATGAAAGGAGTGGCGACAAAATCCTTGAAAAAATCGTTTCCGCGTTCAGCCAGGCAGCTTGGAGCAATGGGAACGAAAGATTCTCTTCCTTTAACCGCGCTGGTGATGCGGTCACGGACATGGGTGCTATATGGAACGCCCAAGATGCAGCGGTGACCCAAGGAGCGGGGACCATACTCCTCCCGGCCTTGAAACCAACCGACGATTTTCTCCTCAGCGATTCTCTCGGCAACATAACGAGAAATATCACCCTCGATTTTTTGGTAAACGACGTCGCTGCCGGCGCGGCGCAAATCGTTTTCGATGGCCGTTTCGGTAAACTCCAAGCCCAGACCCGTGTCATGGCCGTCAAAACGCGCGGGGCGTCCTGCCATCTGCCGATGCGCCTCGATGGCGGCGCCGATGGCCGTCGAACCGTCTCCCGGATGAGGATGCAGATAGATCGCCTCCACGTCCTCGAGAGCGGCGATTTGGCCGGTGATCTGCACGTTCAAAAACACTCCGCCGGACAAAACGAGTTTGTGAGCATGGTACTTTTTCAGCAGGCTGCCGGTGAAAGCGAGAAGATTTTCCGACCATAAACGCTGGGCAGCCGCAGCCAAGTCCTGCGGAAGATGTTTGTCCAAGATTTTTCGTAGTCGTCTTCCCGACCTGCTGCCGAGGAAAACATCTTTTCGCGGTGACATGACATAGTCGATCCAATGCGAGTATGGCCGCCATTCTCCATTCTCAAAACGGGTGGCGATTTTTCTCAAAGCGCCGTAACAGGCGTCGGGATCGCCAAGGGCGGCCAGCCCCATTGTTTTGCCCTCTTGTTCCATGTACTTGAAGCCAAGCGCCACCGTCACGCCGGAGAAAAAACAGCCGGTGGCGTACATGGGGATGTCTTCCAACCACTCGATCCGATCTCCTTGACAGCGATAAACGGCTCCCGCCACATTTTGTCCTGAGCTATGGGGAGCAAAGCCGCCGTAGCTGATGCCCAGGCAATCCTCAAAGTCGCTGGAAAAATAAGCGGCGGACACGTGCGCCAAATGGTGATCGACAAACATAAAGCTCTCTTTGGGAACGCCCAATTGCCAAAACCCGTTCGTCGATTTGGGATCGAACAATCCTTTGCGGAGATTGGGCACGATGTATTTTGCCAGCTTTGCCGGCCGACGCAGACTAACGCGCGCCACTGAGCGCAGCAAATCGAATTTGCTGCGGGCCATCAAGCTGGCGTAATAATTGGCCGGAGGGTAGCCGCAGGCAAAACAGTCGATGTCCTTGAGTCGCAGGCCGGAAAAGTCCAGAGCGGCCTGAATCGCTTCATTGGGAAAGCGGGAGTCGTTCTTCACCCGGCTAATCCGCTCTTGCGAAAGGGCAAAGGTCAATTGGCCGTCTTGCAAAAGCGCTACGCAACTATGGCTGTGATTGCCGGTTACGTCGCTGATACCGAGGATATTCATAAAGATTTTGCCCAGTCAAACTTTTACTTGTTGCCGAAAGTATCGGCATGTCTTTCTCTTTGTGCAAACAGAGAGTAGCCCTGATAGTACTTGTTGGTTAATTATCGCGAATGAAAGTTTATGGACGGCAAAGCAAACAGACCTGAAGAATCCGGCACTGCGACAAGCCCCGAGGACAATGCTATGAACTGGCGCAACACTATGCACACGCCCCAGCCATCGGGAGAAGCGCTATTTTTCCGTCATTGCGGCGGGAATTTAGACTATCTCAACTACGATAACAAGCATTTTTTTACTTGAAAGCCTGCGGAGGTCAATCCTAAGACCGAATAGAAAGCTCACCATGATTAAGGTCATTCAGCGAAAACTTCCGCAAGCTCCCTGAAATGTGAAGCCGGCACTAATTGAGCTCGTCAACCGTGATGGAGCGCGTAATGCCAACCGAATTGGGTGGAAAATCGTCGCCAAAGATTTCCTTGAATATCCGGTAGTAGAAGAATTCTTCTTTCGATCTCACCGGCGCGGCATCTGGGGAGCTGCGATGAGCCTGATACTCTGCATCGGATACTTTCTCGTTGGCGTAGGCGGTGAGTGCATTCATCGAGCCCGCCCCTTGAGCGAACTTTTGCTTAGGTCGCCAGACGATGTTCTCAGGCAACAAGTTCGCCACGCTGCGCCGAAGCAATTCTTTTTCCGGGCGATTCCGGCCCTGCAGCTTCCATTCGGCTGGGAGCGAGAACACGGTTCGAATGACTTCTTTATCAAGAAAGGGAACGCGGCCTTCGATGCTATGCGCCATCGTCATCCGGTCGGCGCGCTGCAAGTTGGTATTGTGCAAACTGCTAGTGATAAGCCGCAACTCGGCATCGAGTGAATCGGCATCCGTATTGGCAGCGAGATACTCATATCCGGCGAAAATTTCGTCGGCTCCTTCGCCCAACAGAATGACCTTGACGTGATCGGCAGCGAGGCGGGCCAAGAAATAATTGGGGATCGCACTCCGCACCAAAGGTGCATCGAACGATTCCAAATGGTAAATGACTTCCGGCAAGACTTCCAGCATCTCATCGAGGCCGTAGATGTAAACATGATGGCGGGTGCCCAGAAAATCAGCGACCTGACGGGAGGCGGCAACGTCCTCGCTATCTTCTGTGCCAACCACAAAGCTATCCAACGGCACTTTCACTTCGCGCGCCAGCGCGGTGACGAGACTGCTATCCAGTCCTCCGCTTTGGCTGACGCCCACCGGAACGGTTTCATCGGCAATCAATCGTTTATGCACCGCCTCTCGTAGCGTATTCTGGATCAACGTCAGAACATCTTGCTCCGGCTGGCTCTTTGTCGTATGCAGTTTTGCGGGTAGCTCATCGAGATCATAGAAGCGCTGCAGTCCTTTCTGCGAGTGCCACCAATGGCCAGGGGGAAACTCTTTGATCTCCGCCGTGAGTCCCAGGAGGGCCTTGATCTCCGAAGCAAACCAAACGCCTTCCTCGTTCAGCGCCCAGTAGAGCGGCTTGATGCCCAAAGGATCGCGAGCCAAGAACAACTCCCCGCGATCAAGGATGGCAAAAGCGAACATGCCGTCCAGCAGGTCAACGCACTGGGGCCCGCAAGTGCGATAGAGCTTTAGAATGACCTCCGTGTCGCTTTCAGTGTGGGCCGACTCTGAAAGCTGACTCCGCAGCGTCCTATAGTTATAAATTTCGCCATTGAATACGATGAAACTCTCTTCATCGCTCATGGGCTGGTGGCCGCCCGCCACGTCCAGAATGGCCAAGCGAACTTGCCCCAACGTCCCGCGAGAGGTTTCAAAAAGACCTTTAGCATCCGGACCGCGATAAGCGATCGTGTTCAGACTATCCGCTACCTGAGTGAATTGGCGCATCGGGTAACAACCAACGATCCCGCACATATATCTATCCTCCTACACATTCACAGTCATTATAACCATAGCTTATTGCAGTCACTCCTTTGCTTCTTCCTCCTGAGAACGGTTCAAAAAAATGGTAACACTTTGACGGAAGCAAGAGTTGGCTCCTGCAAAAGGTTCTGCCGTATCTTCCTCCAAATGGATGATACAAAACCAGATGGTGAAAGGCAAGCTTAAATTGCCTTTCTGATGGATCAAGGCTGATGCTGCCCACGTCAAGGCGAAATAAGCGGCAAGTCAAAAACAAGGCAGCATAGCAGGCGTGAACCGTCTTTTGGAGTTCCAATGGCTAGGGTAGCACCGTCTGCATACCCGCGGAGAATGTTCCTGACTGGGTCAAAAATAAATCTTAAAGGAAGAAAAGTAAATATCGGGATAGCCTCCGAATTCGGAATGAAATCGCCCTGGCAACAGAGGCATAGGCAGTCCGGCAACGATTTCCGCACGGCGGCCCATGCCGATAAACACGCCCGCCGAAACATAGATATTCTCAGCCAAATTATACTCAGTCTGAGACGCAATAAAGGCAGAGTGATCCTCGACGTTGTACAAGGATTGTACGCTGAGAATGACGAGCGGCGTAAGTTGGTAGGTCATGCCGGGCAAAAGATAGTGCTTGCCCATAAGGTAAACAGAACCCTCGGCGTAGGCAGGCGTCAACAAATTGAAGAGATAGTCTGTTGGCTGGCCGGCGCCGGCACCGTTGTAATGATATTCCACAAAAGTGTAGATCTTGCCGCCAAAGCTATAGTCGAGGCCCACGGTCGCACGAAAGTATGCGTTTTCCGATCCTGTTGACCCATTTTTAAGGCGATCGACAAAGACGTTGGCTGCTTCCAGCCAGAATCCGGCGCCGCCGATACTGCGCGCAATGTCAAAACCGATCAGCAGATTTTCCCTAAACCCCACCAGGAGCAGGCTGACATCGCTTTTTGACAGATCGAATTTCGATCTCAGAAAAAAAGCGCTCTTGTCAGATTGCAGGTCTTTGCCAAAAACATAGCCGCCATCCAGCTCGGACAAGGCGCCAAGCGGAACGCGAACGCGCAGCGCATCAATCCCAATACGCTCTTCGGTGTCCAATTCCTGAAAGGCAAATGGAGCAAGGACGTCGGTGGGATTAATCGCCCTCGCGCTCCCCCAGGAAATGGCTTGCCGACCCAAGAGAAAATCGGCGTACGAGGTCTTCAGTTCCAGCGCCAATCGATCAAGATTTTGGAAAATGCCGACACTTCCTACGCGGTCTCCCTCAGCCGGATAGAGTCTTGATTCAAGATCCGTCGCACGATACCCGGATGGATCAATGCTCGTCAGAAACGGCTGCCGGCTAAACAAAGAAGGGTCCTGTATCCGCGGCGACAAGTCATAAGCCATTTGGGTGGAGAGCCACTCAGACGACTTGTAAAAAACCTTTATTCGCAAACGATTGTTGACAGCGCCTATGGCTGGTTGACGGGGAATCCCAGCCGGCCTGATATAGTTGGGAGGGACAAAGGCTATGCAGAAATTCTTGTAATAGCCACCCACCGTGAGCGATTCTTGGGCCGAGGCCTGCATTGATAGGCATAGCAGCGGGAGAAATAAAACCCGCGGCTTTAAGTCATAGCGTGGGCCATTCCGACGATTCATACACGTTCTTATTTTGTTGAGCAACGAGCAAAACACGGCCATTTGTTTTCCGATTAGCGAATACGAAAGACTGGTTTGATTGATTCTAACGCAGGAATTCTTATCTGTCGCCGATGACCACCGGTGCGGCCTGACGGGTGAAGAGCAGTGCAGCCTGACCGCCACGATCACCTTATTTCGTCGCTGGGAATCATGCCGTCCTTAATGGTGATGACGCGCCGGGCTCGCTTCCTGATCATTTCATCATGAGTGGAAAAGATAAAGGTCATGCCGGTCTTTTCGTTCAATTGTCGCATTAGGTCCAGCAGCGCGGAGCCGGTGGCAGAGTCCAAATTGGCAGTCGGCTCATCAGCAAGGACAATGGATGGCTTGGAGACCATGGCACGGGCAATGGCGACCCGCTGCTGTTGTCCGCCCGAAAGCTGCGGTGGAAAACGGTTCTCAAACCCTTGCATTCCCACTTCTTCGAGAATCCGTAGCACTCGTTGATGGCGCTCGGTTTTCGGCACCCTCTGCAACAGCATAACGTATTCAATGTTCTCCTCGACAGTCAACACAGGAATGAGGTTGTAAGACTGGAATATGAACCCGATATGGTCGCGCCGAAAATCGGACAGCTCCTTGCCGCTCATGGCAGACACGAGCTTGCTATTCAGCCAAACTTTTCCCGAGCTTGGCTTGTCCAAGCCGGAGATGATGTTCAGGAAAGTAGTCTTGCCGGAACCGGAGGGGCCGACGATGGCCGTGAACTCACCAAAACGGATCGTCAGGTCAATCCCGCGAATTGCATAGACGGGTACGCCGTTGTCCGAATAGGTCTTTTCGATACGCTCGGCAACAATCACTGCATCGTCACGCATCTGCGGCAATTTCATCTCCATCTACAAACTCCTTCGCATTGCTTCCGCGGGCAACATTCTTGCCGCAAAGAGCGCCGGATAAATGCCAACCATTGAGGTCAACAGGAAGACCAAAATGGGGTACTCGATGAACTGCTTGGCTCGCAAAACCGGGTAGAGAAAACCACGAAAGGTAGTCCCCGCAAATTCGATCCCGCGATAATCAATGCCGACTTGAGCAGCGAGATAGGTGACGGCGAAGCCAATGATGCTCCCCAAAATGATGCTGAGAATTCCAAGGGACCCGGCTTCCAAGACAATCAAGCCGGCGATGCTGGCGGGCCTGGTTCCGACTGCGCGTAAGACTCCAAATTCAAACATTCTTTCGTGCAGGGACATAAAAAGCGCATTCACTATGCCAAGGGCGATAATGCCAAAGAGAATCAGGCCGGTAATGTAGATGCTAAACTCCGAGAGGTCCATAGCCGCTTTCAATTGCGGTAGAAGCTTCGTCCATCCCAGGGCTTCGTTGCCAAACTGGGAGTATTTGCGCCAAAACTCCAGACTTTCGTTCTGACCCAGGTTCATATCGGAGAATTGTACCGCGATCTCGTGAACGTTATCTTCGAGACCCAACATGCTTTGCGCTTTGGGCAGAAGAATGAAGGCCATACCCTGATCCATCTCCGGAATTTTGAATTGGTAGATTCCGGAGATGCGGAACATCTCTTGCACCAGATCACCGGTCCCGGCTTGGGCCACCGTCACCACGACGCGGTCTCCCAAACCCACTTCCAGCGTTTCCGCCATCTTGCTGCCGATGACAATGTCACGCTCGTTCCCATCAGCAAAATAGCTGCCCTGGATGATGGCATCATCGATCTGTGAGACGTTCCGCTCCTTAGAGGGGTCTATGCCGATCACGCCGACCGCGCTCAAGTTTGCCGGCGAGCTCATCATGCCGAATGCGAGTGTCCGAAGAGAAAAATGCTTGATCGTTTTTTCCTGCTGCAAGTTGGCCGTGAGCCAATCCAAGCGATTGACGGTGAGGTCGGTCTTTTGGATTTCCCGGAAACCGGTCCGGTGAATCTGGCCCTCGCCCAGAAAAGTCGCGGTAGCCGATTCAACCATACTATCGAGCATGCCGACGATTAAGGCGTCGACGAAAATCAAGGCAGCCAATCCCATACCAATGGCAGTGCCGGCAATGAATGACCGTCGCTTATTGCGGAAAAGGTTCCTCCAGGCAAGCTTGACGTAAATCCACATCGTTGACTTCCTTTAGTGCATTCTCATCGTTCGCGCCGGGTCCATCCGCGCCGCATTCGCCGCCGGAAAGATGCTGACCAAAGTCGCCGCCAGAATTACCATGATGGCGGGGATAAAAAGGCTGCGGGCATTGACCTCGGCGTACATGGTCTTGAATTCAATGCCGCCGTAGGTAAAGGATTCCGATAGCGTCATACCATGAATGGAGAGGTAATAATTTCCCGCGACACCCAGAACGCTTCCAATCAAAACGCTGACCAAGGCCAGGATGCTGACTTCGCAGAGCACCATGGAGACGATCGGCATCGGTCGGGTACCGATGGCTTTCAATAGGCCAAACTCCCTGCGACGCTCCAGTATGGACATCAGCACCGTGTTCAGCACACCAACGGCCACAATCAGCAGAATCACGAACAGGCTGACATAGTTGCCCTTTTGATCCGTTTGCATTGCCAAATAGAACTGCCTGGCAAATTCCTGCCAGGAACTCACCTCGAGACCGGGATCATCCAGTTTGGAACC